>JAGNLM010000009.1 GCA_017999615.1 Gammaproteobacteria bacterium
CACCGGGAGAACGAAATGAAGAAGGTCCTCGTTGCGACACTGGCCTGCGCCCTGATGGGCGCGTGGGGTAGCGCCCTGGCCGCCGGCGACGCGGCGGCGGGCAAGGCGAAGTCGGCCGCGTGCGCCGGCTGCCACGGTCCCGACGGCAACGCGACCGTGCCCATGTACCCGAAGATCGCGGGCCAGAACGTCCAGTACCTGGAGTCCTCGATGAAGGCCTACAAGGCCGGCGAGCGCACCGGTGGCCAGGCGGCCAGCATGAAGCCCATGGTCTCCGGCCTGAACGACCAGGACATCGCGAACCTGGCGGCCTTCTACGCGGGCCAGGCCTGCAAGTAGTCCCCAGGGTCACCGACCGGGGTGGGCGTGCAGCCCGCCCCGGTTTTTTTTTGGGGCGAGCTCCGGACCCGCAGGGGCGCGCGCCTTAAAGTTTTGGGCGCTCGGGTCGAACAAGAGCCGAAGTCACCCTCACAACCGGCCCGACCCAGGATGCTGCGCGCAAGATCCAAGCCCGAGGACCCGGTCGACCACTGGAGGACCCGCTATCTGCACAGCCTCGACGAGCTCGAGCAGAAGGAGCGCGGGTGGTCGGAGGTCGAGCGGCTCCTGCGCCGGGCCCTGGGCCGGATGGCGTTGGCCACCGTCGAGGCCCACCCCGACCTCGCCCCCGAGCTCGAGCGGCTCCGGGAGGCGGGCCGGGAGAACGCGGAGAGTCCGCGCTTCGCGGCCATCGCCAGCGACCTGGCCGACGCCGCCCTGCGCGCGCCTGCGCCCCGCAAGGGCCGGAGCGCCAGCGCCGGGGGCGCGCCCGACGCGGTCCGGGCGGGCGCGGCCGGGGCGGTCACCCCCGAGGACGTCCTCGCAGAGATCCTCCACCGCCTGGAGCCCCGGGACGCGGAGGGCGACACCGTGGCGGGGCTGCTCGACCGTCTGAGCCGACCGGTCCCTCCGGTGGAACTTCCCCCCCTCGTCAAGGCCGTCGCCGACCTGGTGGGCCGCGTGCGCAGGGGCCTCGAAGAGGAGAAGCGGGGCCTCGAGAGCTTTCTCAGCGACGTCAGTGAGCGTCTGGCCGAGCTGGGGGACAACCTGTCCCGGTCCCGCCTCGACCGCCAGGCCTCCCAGGAGGGCCGCGAGACCCTGGGCGAGCAGGTGAAGCACGAGGTCGCCGGGATGCGCATCTCGGTCGAGCGGGCGCGGGACGTGGATGGGCTGAAGGAGGCGGTGCGCTTGGGGCTCGCCGCCGTGGAAACCCACGTGGGCGAGCACCTGCGCGTCGAGGGGCGGCGCCACGCCAAGGCAGACGAGGAGGCCCGGGCGACCTCCGAACGGCTGGTCCGCCTGGTGGCCGAGACCGGCCGGCTGCGTGAGCGCCTGCACCGGGCCCGCGAGCGTGCCGTGCGGGACCCCCTGACGGGCCTGTACAACCGCCTCGCCTACGCGGAGCGCGCCGCCCAGGCGTTCGCCCACTGGCGGCGCTACGGGGACCCTCTCTCGCTGCTGGTCCTGGACGTGGACCACTTCAAGGCGCTGAACGACCGTTACGGGCACGCCGCTGGCGACCGGGCGCTCAAGGCCATCAGCGACGTCCTTGCGGGGACCCTGCGCGAGTCGGACTTCCTCGCCCGCCACGGCGGCGAAGAGTTCGTGGCGCTGCTGCCGAAGACCGGCCGGGACGCGTCCGCAAGCGTCGCCGAGAAGCTGCGCCAGGCGGTCGAGGCGCTGCAGTTCCAGTACCAGGACCAGCGGGTCTTGATCACCGTATCCTGCGGCGCGGCGGAGTTCCGCCCGGGCGACACGCCGGCGTCGGTCTTCGAGCGGGCCGACCGGGCCCTCTACCGCGCCAAGCAGGCGGGCCGCAATCGCGCTGAGGTCGACTGAGCGGGGCCCTGCCGCCCCGGGGCTCAGCCTGCCCCGCTGGCCCCCGGGGAAGGGGAGCGGCGCGCGGACTTCGGGCGGAAGGCCTTCACGAGCTCCTCGCGCGTCTCCACCCACGGCCCCCCGATCAGGTCGATGCAGTAGGGCACCGCGGCGAACACCCCGTCCAGGGTCTCCTGGATGGCCTTCGGCTGCCCCGGCAGGTTCAGGATGAGGCAGGACCCGCGTGTCACCCCCACCTGCCGCGAGAGGATGGCCGTCGGCACGTAGCGGAGGCTGACAGCCCGCATGGCCTCGCCGAAGCCGGGCAGCACTCGGTCGGCGACGGCGAGGGTGGCCTCCGGGGTGACGTCCCGGGGCGCCGGTCCGGTGCCGCCGGTGGTGAGCACCAGGCAGCAGCCCTCCCGGTCCACGAGGTCCTCGAGCGTGCGCTCGATGAGCGGCTGCTCGTCCGGGATGAGCCGCTCGACCCGGCGGATCGGGTTCAGGAGCACCCGGCCGAGCCACTCTGCCAGGGCCGGGATGCCCTGGTCCTGGTACACGCCGCTCGACGCGCGGTCGCTGATGGAGCAGAGCCCGACGGTGACCTCGGCAAGCATCGCGGTTTCCCCCTAATCCCCCCGGCCCGAGCCCTGCGCCGGGCCGGACAGATAGCACAGAACCCGCTGGTCGAGCGAGCTCGCCCAGACCATCAGCCTCGCCCCCCCCGACGAGGGCGGAGCAAGGTCGACGACGCGCACGGCGTGGGACCACTCGGCCGCGTCGGGCACCAGTTCCGCCAGGCGGTTCGGGGACTGCTCGAAGAATTCGAGGCTCCACGCGTTGCCGGGGCGCCCCGGGAAGAGCGCCGTGTAGAGGATGTCCATCTCCACCAGGTCGTTGAAGAAGTGCGTCCCGAGCGAGACGTCGGGCACGAGGTTCTCGCGCATGGCCACGATCTCGCAGAGCACCGAGACCGTGTCGATTTCCGAGAACGAAACCGGCACGCCGAGCATCGGCATGGTGGTGCCCCAGCGCCCCGGCCCGGCCAGCAGGACCCGCCGCGCGGGTGACTCCCTGTCTGCGTGCAGGATGCGCCCGATGAGGCGCGCGACCGCGTAGCGCTCCTGCGTCGGCAGCTGCCCGTACACGGACGGGGTGACGTAGACCACCCGGTCGATGGCGTGCTGGCGGCTCTTCCCGATGACCGCGCCGGACGCCTCCAGCACCACGTCCCCGGGGGCGAGCTCGGCCGGAAGGCTCTCGGCCGCGACCTCCGTGGCCACCTGCAGCGGGCGGCACTGCACGAGGTTGATCTTGTAGTGGTCCCCGTCGAAGAAGTTCGCCGTGAACTCGAGGTCGACCGGGTACCGGTAGGCCTCCTCCAGCGTTTGCAGCATCCGGCGCATGTCGGCCACGAAGGAAGTCTTCGCGAGCAGGTGCTCGAAGGTGAGCAGCTGCGCGGTCGGCGGCGGCAGGCCGTCGCGCGCGGCGCGGCGCACGAGCCCCTGGTCGAGCGAGGCGAAGACGTGCAGCGGCAGGTCGTACCCGCGCGCGACCATGTCGTTGAACTCCACCGCCACCACCTGGCTCGCGTCGAGGTCGATCACGTCGACGCGCCGCTGCGAGAACTGGCGCACCTCCTCCACGTCGCTCTCGGGCCGGCGCTGGGGCGCGTTCAGCGCGACGACCCGCGTGTAGTCGTCGTCGGACCGATCCACCGCGCGCGTCCCGAGCCCGAACACCAGCCGCACCATCCCCGCCCGGGGGTCGATCAGCTTGTTCCAGACGTAGGGGTTCACGGAGAGCCCGACGCCCGCCACCTGCGGGAAGAACAGGTTGCCGTAGCGGCGGCCCGAGACGCGCTGCACGAGCAGCGACATCTGCTCGTCGCGGTCGAGCAGCCCGCGCTGCTCGCGGTAGCGCAGCGCCTTCTCGCTCATGGTGCTCGCGTAGATCGTCTTCACCGCCGCGATGAAATCGTCCAGGCGCTTCTCGTGCGATCCCTGGTTGGCGCAGAACACGCTCTCGTACTTTCCGGCGAAGGCGTTGCCGTAGCTGTCTTCGAGCAGGCTGCTCGAGCGCACGATGATGGGCGACTGGCTGAAGTAGTCGAGCATCTCGGAGAAGTCCGCCACGATCTCGTCGGGGAACCGGCCGGTGATGATCCGCCGGCGCGCCTCGTGCAGGTCGTCGGTGAAATCGCCCTGGCAGCGCTGGCGCTGGCGGTGCAGCCAGCAGCCGTTGTCCACCAGATACGAGTAGAACACGTCCGAGCCGATGTAGAAGGAGTCGTGAGCCTCGAGCAGCGAGCTCCAGCGCGGATCCTGCTTGCGCAGGATGGCGCGCGCGAGCAGCATGCCGACCGACTTGCCGCCGATGAGGCCGGTGCCGATCATCCGCTTCCAGATCCTCAGCACCTCGCCGAGGTCGAGATAGGCCTCCGCGAGCTGCAGGACCCGCTCGTCCTGGGTGAAGGCCATGCGCAACAGGGAGCGGAACAACTGCCCCGGGTCCACCGCAGGCTTCTCCCCGCGCTGCTGCACCTCCCACACCCGCTCAGCCAGCAGGAACGTGCGGTTCCACTTGCCGAGGCGGAAGCGCACGGAGTCGAGCCCCGCCCAGGGCTGCTCGGTCAGGATCTCCGCGATGACGGAGCTGTCCGAGATCGGACGGAAGTCCTCGCCCTCCCACGCGTGCAGCATGTACATGGTCGGCGAGTAGCGGTGCTCCACCTTGCTCGGCTGGATGTAGACCAGGCCTTTGTGCCGGAACACGTCGGTCACGATCTGCGCGGTGTGCGTGATGGGCCCGGTGGCCTGCGCCGAGTGCAGGCCGCGAAGGATCGGGAAGTACGCGAGCGACTCCACGTCGTAGACGTAGGGGCACGTGAGCATGAAGAAGTTTCCGAGCATGCGGTCGCTCGACCAGGTCTCGGCGAGATCGGAGAGGCAGTCGAAGACGAAGAAGGCGCCGCGCCCCGCCTCGCGGATCGCCGCACGCACGCCGGTGATGAAGCGCTCGAACCCGTGGGAGATGTCCAGCTGGCGCACCTCCGCGCAGTCCCCTTCCTCCAGCAGCGGCGGGTGCTCCGCGAAGCGCAGATACACGAGCTTGCGCCCCGCCCTGCGCGCCGCCTGGCAGCAGGCGGGGACCAGGGGCGCGAAGTCGTCGATGTGGTCGACCTGCCAGACCAGGTTGTCGCCAGGCAGCAATCCACGAAATACCCGGTCGAGTGCCGGGATGCCGGTGCTGAAAGGGGATTCGATCATGGTCGGTCTCCGGGTTCCGCCGAGGGCGGGGCCGGCGCGCGACCCCGCGGGGAGTCCGGGCCAGTATAGGTTATTGCGAATGCCCGGCGGCGAGACTATCGTTCGCGTCCGCAGCGGACTACCCCCGCGTGCCGCGGCTGCTGCAATTGTGTGGCACGGCTTTGTCGGGCACGCGGGGACCGTGAGCTTGAACGCGGCGGGGCGGCTGGGGGGATGAGAGGACCGCTCCGCTCGTGGTCGGCGTCAACAACAGTGGGGCTTGGCCCTCGGGAGTGAGCATGTCATCGAGCACGAGTGAAGTTCCGGGCGGCGCCAACGCCGCACGCATCGCCAAGGCGGTCGAGCAGTTCATGGCCGACGTGGTGGCCAGGAATCCCAACGAGCCCGAATTCCATCAGGCGGTGCGCGAGGTCCTCGCCTCGGTGTATTCCGTGGTGGACGCCAACCCGGCGTACCGCGAGGCCCGCATCCTGGAGCGGATGGTGGAGCCCGAGCGGGTGGTGTTGTTCCGCGTGCCATGGATCGACGACCAGGGGCAGATGCAGATCAACCGCGGCTTCCGCATCGAGATGAACAGCGCCATCGGCCCCTACAAGGGCGGCCTGCGCTTCCACCCGACGGTCACGCTCGGCGTGCTCAAGTTCCTCGCCTTCGAGCAGGTCTTCAAGAACAGCCTGACCACGCTCTCCATGGGCGGCGGCAAGGGCGGCTCGGACTTCGACCCCAAGGGCAAGAGCGACAACGAGGTGATGCGCTTCTGCCAGTCCTTCATGACCGAGCTCTTCCGCCACATCGGGCCCGACACCGACGTCCCCGCCGGCGACATCGGCGTCGGTGGCCGTGAGATCGGCTATCTCTTCGGGCAGTACAAGCGCATCGCCAACCGCTTCAACGGCGTGCTGACCGGCAAGGGCCTGCCCTACGGCGGTTCCCTCATTCGGCCCGAGGCAACCGGCTACGGCTCGGTGTACTTCGCTCAGGAGATGCTCGCCACCCGCGGCGACAGCGTGCGCGGCAAGGTGGCCCTGGTCTCAGGCTCCGGCAACGTGGCCCAGTACACGGTCGAGAAGCTGATCGAGTTCGGCGCGAAGCCGATCTCCATGTCCGACTCCTCGGGCTCGATCATCGACGAGGACGGCATCGACGCGGAGAAGCTGGCCTGGGTGATGGAACTGAAGAACGTGCGCCGCGGGCGGATCAAGGAGTACGCCGACCGCTTCCCGCGGGCGCGCTTCCTCGCCGGCGAGCGCCCCTGGGGTGTGAAGTGCGACCTCGCCTTCCCGAGCGCAACGCAGAACGAGATCGACGGCCGCGCGGCGAAGACGCTCGTCGCGAACGGCTGCAAGTGTGTCTCCGAGGGGGCCAACATGCCCACCACCCCGGAGGGCGTGGACGTGTTCCTCGCGGCGAAGATCCTCTACGGGCCGGGCAAGGCTGCGAACGCGGGCGGCGTGTCCGTGTCGGGCCTCGAGATGACGCAGAACGCCGGCGTGGTCCGCTGGCCGCGTGAAGAGGTCGACGCGCGGCTGCAGCAGATCATGAAGTCCATCCACGCCAACTGCGTGCGCTACGGCAAGGACCAGGACGGGTTCGTCGACTACGTGCGTGGCGCGAACATCGCCGGCTTCGTCAAGGTCGCCGACGCGATGCTCGCCCAGGGTTGCGTGTAGCACCGGCACCGAAGAGCGGGGGGTGGAGCCAGGGGGCTCCACCCCGCCGCTGCTGCGGCGGCTGCCACCCCCACCGCTGTCGTCACCGCCACCCCAACCGCCACCCTCACTGCGGTCGCCATCCCGGATGAGCCTGCGCGCACTGCTCCGGGGCCTCTCGCTCATCCTGTCGCTCGCCCTGCTGGGCTGGCTCTCCGAGCACCTGGACCTCGCCGACATGCTCTCCGAGCACTGGGTCGACGACCGGGTGCGGGACAAGGGCTGGGCGGGGGATCTGCTGTTCCTCGGGATGGGCGCGCTCACCACCGCGCTCGGCTTCCCGCGCCAGGTCGTGGCGTTCCTCGGCGGCTACGCCTTCGGCTTCACCCGGGGCTCCGCGCTCGCCCTGCTCGCCACCGCCGCCGGCGCCTGGCTGGCCTTCGGCTACGCCCGCTGGCTCGGGCGCGGCCTGGTCCTGGACCGGTTCCCGAGCCGCATCCGCAAGCTCGACGACTTCCTGCGCGGGCACCCCTTCGCCATGGCGCTGGTCATCCGCCTGCTGCCCGTCGGCAACAACCTGGTCACCAACCTGGTGGCGGGGGTATCCAGCGTCGCCGCCGCCCCCTTCTTCGCCGGGTCCGCGCTGGGGTACGTGCCCCAGACCGCCGCCTTCGCCCTCGCGGGCAGCGGCGTGACCTTCCACCCGGGCGTGCGCATCAGCCTCGCGGTCCTGCTCTTCGTGGGCTCGAGCCTGCTCGGCGTGTGGCTCTACCGGCGCCACCGGCACGGCGCGGCGCTGGAAGAGGAGATCGACGAGGAGCTGGGGGAGGCGCGCGCCGGGTCGGGCCCGGCGCCGCGCGGACCGGTCGGCCCGGGCTCGCGTTGAGCGGGCCGGTCGGCCCGGGGGCGTCCTATTCCGTCACGCTGGTCGTGACGCTGAACTGGGGCGGGTTCTCTAGGTGCTTCTTGACTGCGCACTGGTCGGCCGCGCGGATGAGCGCGTCCCGGTATTTCTCCGGGAAGGACGGTGGGACCTGGATGTCCAGGTAGATCCGGCGCACCAGGCGCGTCGCCGGGTCCATCTCCATGCGCTGCACCAGGCGGATCCCCTCGGCCGGCAGGCCGCGCTGGCGGCAGAAGCCGAGCACGTAGATGCCAGCGCAGGTGCCGATGGAGGCGAGGAAGACCAGGAACGGGGCGGGGGCCGAGTCGTCGCCGCCGCCGGAGCGGGGCTGGTCGGTGTGCACCGTGTACGAGCCGTAGTGGGCGTCCACGCGGGCGCCGCCGGGAAAGTCGATGATGAATTCGCTCATGGTCGGAGTCCTCCCTTTTTCGCGAAATTTTACACCCGCGGCGAGACGGGGTCGAACTGGCCAGATGGGGTGGCTAGATGGGGCGGCAGAGCCAGTAGCCGCCGAACTTCGACACCCGCCTGGCCCGCTCGAGCTCCAGGCCCGCGCCGAGGAGCTCGCGCTCCCGGTCCTCCGCGACGAAGAGCGGGTAGTTCGGTCCCTCCACCCACTCGATCAGGCGCACGAGCAGGCCGCCGTCGCAGCAGTAGTCGAAGACCAGGACGTGCTCGCGCGCGATGCGCGCGGCCTCGGCGAGGACGAAGCGCCGGAACTCCGGCGACAGGCCGTGGAGGAAATAGGCCATGGAGACGACGTCCCGGGACTTCGCCTCCAGGCGGTCCAGGTGCAGCAGGTCGAAGTGGCGGAACTCCACCTCGGGAAACCTGCGCCGGGCGCGCGCGAGGAGCCTCTCGGCGAAGTCGAGGCCCGTGACGGGGTGGCCGCGCGCGGCGAACGCGCCCGCGAGCCCCCCGGTGCCCGTGGCGAGGTCCAGCACGGTGGCGCCGGCGGCAAGGCCCAGCTCGTCCAGGGCGTCGCGGTACTCCGGCTCCAGGCGCCGCTCCACGACCGGGTAGAGGAAGGACGACCCGTTGAAGAAGCGCAGGGCGCGCCGCCGCTCCTGCAGATAGCGGTCGCCCGCGGCGTCCGTCTTCGACTCGCTCACGCTCACCCCCCCAGGGACGCCTTCAGCCCGGCAGGGAAGTCGGTATGGCGCGCCCGGCGAGATTCGAACTCACGACCTTTGGCTCCGGAGGCCAACGCTCTATCCAGCTGAGCTACGGGCGCGACGCGAGGCGGGCAAGGATAGCGTGGGCGGCGCGCGACGTCCATGGCGGCGCTCACACCGGCTCGAGACGGGCGTAGGCGACGACCAGCCACTTGGTCCCGGTGCGGCCGAAGTTGACCTGGACACGGGCCTGGCTGCCGGAGCCCTCCAGATCCAGCACCGTGCCCTCCCCGAACTGGGGGTGGCGCACCTGCTGGCCGAGGCGGAAGGGGCCCGAGGGCTCCGCCCGGCGCGGGAACGGCGCGGGGCGCGAAACGGTGCCCCCGAGACGGACCTCCCGCACGAGGTCCGGCGGCAGCTCGCGCAGGAAGCGGGACGGGATGCCGGGGTGGTCGGTGCCGTGCAGGCGCCGGGATTCCGCCATCGTGAGATAGAGCTTCTCCCGCGCCCGCGTGATCCCCACATAACAGAGCCGGCGCTCCTCCTCCAGCCGGGCGGGGTCGTCGCGGCTGTGCTGGTGCGGGAAGAGCCCGTCCTCGAGCCCGCACAGGAAGACGACCGGGAACTCGAGCCCCTTGGCCGCGTGCAGCGTCATCAGGTGCACGCCCTCCTCGCCCGCCTCCGCGCGCTGCTCCCCGGACTCGAGGGCCACGTGGGCAAGGTAGGCGGCGAGAGGGTCCATGTCCCCCGCCTCGCCCCCGTCGAACTCGCGCGCCGCGGTCACGAGCTCCTCCAGGTTCTCGATGCGGGAGACCCCGCGCTCGCCGGTGTCGGCGCGGAAGTGGTCGACGAGGCCGCTGGCGGCGACGACGTGCTCCATCTGCTCGTGGAGCCCGAGGCCGCGCGTCGCCTCGGCGAGGGCGTCGACGAGGCGCAGGAACCCCGCCACGGCGTTGAGCGCCCGCGGCGGCAGGGCCCGCTCCCGCACGGTCCGGAGCGCGGCCTGCCAGAGGGGGATCCCCCCGGCCCGGGCCTGCTCCCGGATGAGCTCCACGCTGCGCTCGCCGATCCCGCGCGGAGGCTGGTTGATGACCCGCTCCAGGGCGGCGTCGTCGTCGCGGTTCGCCACCAGCCGCAGGTAGGCGAGCGCGTCCTTCACCTCGGCCCGCTCGTAGAAGCGCTGCCCCCCGTAGACCCGGTAGGGGATGCCCCGGGCGACGAGCGTCTCCTCGAGCACGCGCGACTGGGCGCTCACCCGGTAGAGCAGCGCGGCGTCGCCCCAGCGCCCGCCGCCGTCGACCCAGCGCTGGATCTCACCCACCACGAAGCGGGCCTCGTCCACCTCGTTGAACGCCCGGTAGAGCTGCAGGGGCTCGCCCTCGCGCCCGGCCGTCCACAGCGTCTTCCCCAGCCGGCCCTGGTTGCGGGCGATGAGGGCGTTGGCCGCCTTCAGGATGGTCCCGGTGGAGCGGTAGTTCTGCTCCAGGCGCACGATGCGGGCGTCGGCGTAGTCCTGGGTGAAGCGCTGGATGTTCTCGATGCGCGCCCCGCGCCAGCCATAGATCGACTGGTCGTCGTCGCCCACCATGAAGAGGTGCCCCGCCTCCCCCGCGAGCAGCCGGAGCCAGGCGTACTGCAGCGGGTTGGTGTCCTGGAACTCGTCCACCAGCACGTGGCGGAAGCGCTGGCGGTAGTGCGCGAGCAGGGCCTCGTTGCCCCGCAGCAGCTCGTGGCTCGCGAGCAGGAGCTCGGCGAAGTCCACCAGCCCCGAGCGCCGGCAGGCGGCCTCGTAGGCCTCGAAGACCCGCTGCATCTGGGCCGACCAGGGGTCTCCCCGGTCACCCTGGTGCCCGGGGCGCAGGCCCTCGTCCTTGCGCGAGTTGATGAACCACTGGGCCTGCTTCGGCGCGTAGCGGGCCTCGTCCAGGCCAAGCTCGCGGAGGATCCGGCGCACGACCCGCAGCTGATCGTCGGAGTCCAGGATCTGGAAGCCCTCGGGCAGCCCGGCCTCGCGCCAGTGCGTGCGCAGCATCCGGTGCGCCAGACCGTGGAAGGTCCCCACCCACATCCCCCGGACGGGCACCCCGAGCAGCTGCTCGATCCGCCCGCGCATCTCCCCGGCCGCCTTGTTGGTGAAGGTCACCGCGAGCACGCCCCAGGGGGTCACCCGGCCCGTGTCCACCAGCCAGGCAACCCGGTGCGTGAGGACGCGGGTCTTGCCGCTGCCGGCGCCCGCGAGCACCAGCACGTGCTGCCCGTCCACGGTCACCGCCACGCGTTGGGCTTCGTTCAGGGAGTCGAGCGGGGAATGTCCTTCCATGGATGGGGTCCTCTTCAGGGCGCTGAGCGCAGGGTCAGGCCGACGCCGGGCGGGCCGAGGGCCTGGTCGCCGGCGGGCACGTCGGCGCAGGTCCCCAGCTGGGTGGCCGGCAGGCGGCCGGCGCGCTGCAAACGTTCACGGACTACCTCGGCCTCGGGACCGGGGCCGCAGACCTCCAGGTGGGCCCCCGGATGCGCCCGCAGGAGGGCCGCCAGGGACTCCAGACGGGCCGCGCCGGCGCCCTCGGGCTCCCCCCCGGCGTCGAGCTCCACCCGGGCGAGGGGCACCGCCCCCTCCCGGAGCAGCTGGACCGCCTGGGCCCGGCTGAGGCCCGCCGCGCGGTAGGCCGACTCGACCGAGGCCGCGAGGGCGTCCGAGAGGGCCCGCTCCAGGCGCGCGCCACCGCCGAATGTCAGGTCCGCCGCTGCGCGCCCCTGACCGTCCGCGAGCAGGAGTAGCCCCCGCGCGAGCCAGCGGGTGCCGGCTCCACTGCCCCGCGCCGGGACGACCTCGGCGCCCGACAGGCCCAGGCGCACGCGCCCACCCCAGCCGGCGGAGGAGGCGCGGGCGTCGACCTCGGCGGAGACCGACCCCGCGGAGAGGTCCCATCCGAGCGCCTCCCGCAGATAGGGCGAGAGGACCGCGAGCGGTACCCCGGAGAGGGTCGCCCGCAGGCTGGCCGCAGCGCCCCCCCCTGCCGTGCCGAGCTCGCCCGAGACCTCCGTCCGCGCCTCGGCGAGGCTCGCCCGGGCGGAGAAACGCCCCGGGCGAGTGCGGTCGCGCGCGCCGAGCCGGCCCTCCACGTCCGTCAGCGCGATGCGCACCGGCGGGTCGGTCGTGAGGTCGGTCCAGGAGACGCGGGCGCCGGGAGCCACCAGGACACCGTCCACCGTCGGAGCCTCGCCCGCGGCCAGCGGGAGCGCCGGCCAGCGCCAGCGCCCGCCTTCGTCCCGGACCCCGGCGAGGGCGAGGCCGCGCAGCTGGACCTCTGCGAGGTGCGTACCCTCGCCCCCGCCGACCCGCACCCCTTGCAGGACGGCCCCGGCGAGCTCGAGCCCCCCGTCGGGCTGGGGCCCGGGGGCGACGAGGCCCGTGACCATCACCATCCCGGCGCGACTCCAGGAGGGGGTGAAGACCACCTCCGTCGCCTCCACGGACTGCGCCGTGGCCGGGCGGGCGTCGTCCGGGCCCGGCACCGTCACCGGCCCTGCGGTCAGCTCGCCGAGGCTGATCCCTTCCTCGCCGAGCGACAGGCCCTGAACCCGCACCGCCTCGCCCCGAGCCGCGGGCAGGTCGACCCGAGCCGCCCGCAGCTGGCCCAGGGAGGGCTCCCGGCCCGGGCCCCGCCAGAGCCCCCAGAACGCCGCCTGCCGCGCCCGCGCACCCGCCCACGGCCCCTCGCGGACCGCGGCGTGCTCCACCTCCCCGTCGCCGTCCAGGGTCCACTCCCCAAGCTCACCGGCAGACATCTCCCAGCCGGTCCGACCCTCGAAGAGGAGCCCCTCCGCCTCGAAGCTGCCGGCGGAGGTGGACAGGGCGCCCCGGTCCAGCGAGAGCCGCCCCACGACCCGCGCACCGGTCACCCCCGCGCCCCCCCGCGCCAGGCGGACCGTGCCCTCCCAACGCCCGGTGGCGTCCGCGACCCGCGACCCGGCGAGGTCCGCGGCGACCTGCACGAAGTCCAGCGCGCCCTCCAGGGTCACCGGCTCGCGCGCGGACGACCAACCGGCCTTCAGGTCTCCCCCGACGCGGCCCTCCCGCGCGCCCGGGAGAACGGGCGACAGGAGTCCCGCGAGCGCCTCGAGGTCGACCCGTTCCAGCCGGAGCCGCAACTCGCCCCCCGCCGCGCCGGGCCCCGTCAGGGAGCCCTCGACGCGGACCTCGCCGCCCGCGGTGCGGGCGGTCGCCTCGAGCAGCCGGTTCCCCGCAGGCGCCGGGGCGAGGCTGAGGAAGTCCAGATCGAGGTCCGGGACGGCGCTGTCCGGGAAGGTGAGCCCCACGTCCCGGAGCTCGAGCGCGGCCGGCACGGGCAGGGCAAGGCCCGCGGGGAGGACCGGGCGCAGGCCGAAGAGCTGCCACGACCCGGAGCGCTGCTCCTGCGGGACCGGCACGAGGGTGAAGCGTGCCCCTTCGACTGCGAGGGCCGAGAGCTCGAGGCGGGCCGCGAGCAGGGCGCGCGCGTCGAGGGCGACGCGCACGTCCCGGGCCTGCAGGGCCTGCCCGGCGGCGCCGACCCGCAGCCCCTGCAGGCGCAGCTCCGGCCCGGGCAGGGCGTAGCTCGCCCGCTCGATGGCCACGTCGAAGCCGTAGCGGGCCGCGACCCAGGGCACGACGTGGGGGATGAGCGCCGGCAGGGCCAGGACCAGCGAGAGGACGGCCACGGTGGTCCAGAACAGCGCGCCCAGGACGCGCCGCCCGACCTCCAGGGACCTCCTGCGCCGCCTCCTCACCTCAGCACCCCCGCTCCAAGCCCGCTCCGCCCAAGGATACCAGCAGTCGGAAGGGGGGCCGCGCCGCCGGGGGCCGGCGAGCTAAACTTTCTGCCCGGCGCCGCGACTAACCGGATGGATGCCGCCGATCACCGGGCCTGCCCCTCCCACTGTGGCCGTCATGCGAGAGCTCCTCGAGCCCGTCGTCACCCAGGTCTCCCGGACCATTCTGGGCAAGGGGGAGGTGATCCGCCTCGCGCTCGCCTGCCTCATCGCCCGGGGGCACCTGCTCATCGAAGACGTGCCGGGCGTGGGCAAGACCACCCTGGCCCACGCGCTCGCCCGGTCGCTCGGGCTGTCCTTCCACCGCGTCCAGTTCACCAGCGACCTCCTGCCGGCCGACGTGCTGGGGGTGTCGGTGTACGACCGGCAGACCGGGCGCTTCGAGTTCCACCCGGGGCCGATCTTCGCCCAGCTGGTCCTCGCCGACGAGGTCAACCGGGCGACCCCGAAGGCCCAGAGCGCGCTCCTCGAGGCGATGGAGGAACACCAGGTCACGCTGGAGGGCACCACGCGCCCGCTGCCGGAGCCGTTCTTCGTCATCGCCACCCAGAACCCCTCCCACCAAGTCGGCACCTTCCCGCTGCCCGAGTCGCAACTGGACCGCTTCCTCATGTGCCTGCAGCTGGGCTACCCCGACCCCGCCGCCGAGCGCGAGCTGTTCCGGGGGCAGGACCGCCGGGAGCTCCTCGAGGGAATGTCCCCCTGCCTGGGGGTCGAGGACCTTGTCGCGGTACAGCGGGCGGTCCCCCGGGTGCACACCTCGGAGGCGCTGCTCGACTACCTGCAGGCGCTCGTGCGCTTCAGCCGGGAGTCACCGGAGCTACGCTCGGGCCTCTCCCCCCGGGCGGGACTGGCGGTGCTGCGCGCCGCCCAGGCCTGGGCGCTCATGGCGGGCCGGAACCACGTGCTGCCGGACGACGTCCAGGCGGTGCTGCCCGGGGTCGTGGGCCACCGCCTGCGGCTCGTGGACGACTCCGGCGGGTCCTCCCGTGAGGGGCCGGCCCGGCTCCTCGCCGGGGTGCCGGTGCCCTGAATGGCCGAGCGCCCCTGGCGCGTGCTGCTGCGGGACTTCTTCGGGGTCGGCCGGGCGACGCCGCCGGCGGGGGCGTACACGGTCGACCGGCGCCGGGTCTTCGTGCTGCCCACGGCCCAGGGCTTCGCCTTCGGGGCCACCGCCGGGGCCATCCTGATCGGCGCCATCAACTACGCGAACAGCCTCGCCTACCTGGTGGCCTTCCTGCTCGCGGGACTCGGCCTGGTCTCCGCGCTGCACGCCCACCGCAACCTTCTCGGGCTCACCCTGCGCCCCGCGCGCGTGGAGCCGGTCTTCGCCGGGGGTGAGGCCCTCTTCCGGGTCTGCCTCGAGGCCCCCGGCCTCCGCCCGGCGGTGACCGTAGCCTGGCGCCGGGCGGACGCGGGGACCCGCCGCGGTCGCTGGCACGAGGTGGGCGCCCCCCTGCCCGGGGCGGGGAGCGTGTGCGTCGAGCTGCCCGTGCCCGCGCCCCGGCGCGGGCGCCTCGCCCTGGGACGCCTGCGGGTCGGCACGCGTTACCCCCTCGGCCTCGTGCGCGCCTGGTCGCCGCTCGAGCTCGAGACAGGCTGCCTCGTCTACCCCCGCCCGGCCGGGAGCCTGCCCCTGCCGGCGCCGTCGAGCCCCGATCCGGCGCCCGCGCCCGGCGCCCGGGGCCCCGCCGAGCAGGACTTCGCGGGCCTGCGGGACTACGTGCGCGGGGATTCGAGCCGGCGGATCCACTGGAAGGCCGCCGCGCGGGGGCGCGATCTGCCGGTAAAGCTATTTGCCGGGGACGCGGGCCAGGAGGTGACGCTGCGCTTGGCGGAGGCGGGCGCGGGCGGCACCGAGGAGCGTCTCTCGCAGCTCGCCCGCTGGGTGCTGGAGGCCGAGCGGGCGGGGGTGCGGTACGCCCTCGAGCTCCCGGGGACCTCGCTCGCCTCGGGGCTCGGCGAGGGCCACGCCGAACGCTGCCTCGCCGCGCTCGCGCTCTACGGCGCCCGGCCGGGGACACCGTGAGCGCGCCGCCCGGGGTCTCCACCCCCCAGGTCCTCTGGCTCGCGGGGGCGCTCGCGATGGTGGTGCTGCCGCACGCCGGGCGCGTCCCGCTCTGGGCCACGGCGCTGTTCCTCGCCCTCGCGCTGTGGCGCCTGGCGGAGCTCGCGGGGCGCGCAGCGCCGCCGGGGCGCGCGCTGCGGCTCGCGCTCGCGCTGGCCGTGGCCGTCGGCGTGTACGCGAGCTACGGCCAGGTCTTCGGGCGCAACCCCGGGGTGGCCCTGCTGGTCGCCTTCAGCGGGCTGAAGCTGGTGGAGACCCACACCCGTCGGGACGCCTTCGTGGGGGTCCTGCTCGGGTACTTCCTCGTGGTCACCAACCTGCTCTACACCCAGTCGATTCCGACCGGCCTCTATCTCACGGCCGCCCTCACCCTGCTCACGGCCACGCTCGCCGCCCTGGCCTTGCCCCCCGGCACGGCCTGGCCCGTCCGCCGCCAACTGGGGCTGGCCGGCTCCCTGCTCCTGCAGGCGAGCCCCGTGGCGGTAGCCCTCTTCGTGCTCTTCCCCCGCCTGCCCGGCCCCCTGTGGGCGCTGCCCTCCGACGCCCACTCCGCCCGCAGCGGCCTCGACGACACCATGAGCCCGGGGCTCATCAGCCGGCTCGGGCTGTCCGACGAAGTCGCCTTCCGGGTGCGCTTCTCCGGCGCGCAGCCCCCCCGGGGCGAGCTCTACTGGCGCGGCCCGGTGCTCTGGACGACCGACGGCCGGAGCTGGAGCGCGGGAGACGGGGGGCAGGAGTCGGCCCCCCAGGTCCTCGCCGAGGGCCCTGCGACGGGCTACCAGGTGACGCTCGAGCCCCACGGCCGGCGCTGGCTCTACGCCCTCGACGCACCCGTCGAGCCACCACCCGGGACACAGGTCCGCGGCGACCTGCAGCTCCTCGCGGCCGCTCCCGTGCGCCAGCGCATGCGCTACGAGGCCACCTCGGCCACCCGCTACCGGCTACCCACGCTCAGCGAACGCCAGCGCCGGCTCGCCCTGGAGCTGCCCCCCGGGGCCCACCCGGACGCCGTCGCGCTCGCGCAGGGGTGGCAGGCCGGGGACGCGGACCCCGAGGCCCGCGTGAGGAAGGCGCTCCTCCTGTTCCGCGAGCAGCCATTCGTCTATTCGTTGAACCCCCCGCTGTTGCTGGGCGACCCGGTGGACGAGTTCCTCTTCGGGTCGCGCAAGGGCTTCTGCGAGCACTACGCCGGCGCCTTCACCGTGCTGATGCGCGCGGCGGGCGTGCCCGCGCGGGTCGTCACCGGCTACCAGGGGGGCGAGGTCAACCCGCTGGACGGCTATCTCGTGGTACGCCAGCGCGACGCCCACGCCTGGGCCGAGGTGTGGCTGGAGGAACGGGGCTGGGTGCGCGTCGACCCCACCGGGGCGGTGTCCCCGGCGCGCGTGGAGCGAGGGTTCGACGCCGCGCTGCCCGAGGCCGTCGCGCCCTTCGCGGGGCTGCTCCTCGATGAGGACTCCGGGGTCTATCGCCTGCTGCACGGGATGCGCCACGGCTGGGACGCCGCCAACAATTGGTGGAACCAGTGGGTGCTCGGCTACGAGCAGCGCCGGCAGCGCGAGCTGCTCGGGCGCGTGGGCATCGACCCCGGCGACTGGCGCCGGCTCGGTACCGCCCTGGCCCTGCTCACCGGCGTCCCGCTGCTCGTGGTCTCCCTGCTCCTGCACCTGCGGCGCGGGCGGCGGCTCGACCCGGCGCGCCGGGCCTACGACCGGTTCTGCCGGGTCCTCGCGCGCCGGGGTGTCGCGCGGGCCCCAGCCGAAGCCCCCCTCGCCTTCGCGCGGCGCGCCAGCCGGTCCCTGCCCGCCGAGGCGGGGGCCATCGAGTCGGTCACGGGCGCCTATGTCGCCGTGCGCTACGCCCCTTCGGGCGGGGACCTGGAGCGCCTGCGCCTCCTGGTGCGCACCTTCGCCCCGGCCGGCCGCTGGCCCTGGAGGCGTTCCCGGGAGAGGCGCGCGGGCGGATCGCGATTCGACTAGACTCCCGGTCGGAACCGGGCGCGAGCGCGGGGCACGGGGCGCACGGCGGCCAACGGGCCGAGGGGCGACCCCGGCGTGAGGGCGTGCCAGGAAAGGAGGAGTCTTCGATGTCGCGCAAACACCCCATCGTCGCGGTCACGGGCTCGTCGGGCGCGGGCACCACCACCGTCAAGCGGGCCTTCGAGCACATCTTCCGCCGCGAGGGGATCACCCCGGCGATCTACGAGGGCGACAGCTTCCACCGCTACAGCCGGGTGGAGATGCGGGAGCGGGTGAAGAAGGCCCAGGCCGAAGGGCGCACGCTGAGCCACTTCGGTCCCGACGCGAACCTCTTCGAGAAGCTCGAGGACACCTTCCGCACCTACGGCGAGAACGGGCGGGGCCAGCGGCGCTACTACGTGCACGACGAGGAAGAGGCCGCGCTCTACCGCCAGAAGGCCGGGGAGTTCACCCCGTGGCAGGACATCCCGGAGAAGACCGACCTGCTGTTCTACGAGGGTCTGCACGGGGGCGTGGTGACCGACACGGCCAACGTCGCCCGGCACATAGACCTGCTGATCGGCGTGGTGCCGATCGTGAACCTGGAGTGGATCCAGAAGATCTTCCGGGACACCGGGGAGCGGGGCTACCGCCCGGAGGACGTGACCGAGATCATCCTGCGGCGCATGCCCGACTACGTGCACTACATCGCGCCGCAGTTCTCGCGCACCGACATCAACTTCCAGCGCGTCCCGACCGTGGACACCTCGAACCCGTTCATCGCCCGGGACATCCCCACGGCGGACGAGAGCTTCGTGGTGATCCGCTTCCGGGAGCCCGCGAAGCTGAAGGTCGACTTCCCCTACCTGCTGTCGATGCTGCGGGACTCGTTCATGTCCCGGCGCAACACCCTCGTCGTGCCGGGCGGCAAGATGGGGCTCGCGATGGAGGTGATCCTCGGCCCCCTCATCGACAAGCTGGTGGCCGACAAGCGGGCCCTCGGCTGAGCGAGGGCCGTAGCCGTCAGCCCTCGACCACGGGGATGATGGTGATCTCCACGCGGCGGTTCAGGGCCCGGCCCGCCTCGGTGGCGTTGTCCGCCCGGGGCTGGTTCGGCCCGACGCCGGTCGCGCTCAGGCGCTGGGGAATGACCTGGCGAGAGAGCAGGTAGTCCTGCACCGCTCCGGCGCGGCGCTGGGACAGGTCCATGTTCATCTGCAGCGCGCCGGTACTGTCGGTGTGGCCCACGATCGCCAGCTGGGTCTTGCCGTAGCGGTTCACCACCCCGGCGATCTTGTCGAGGCTCGGGTAGAAGGCGGCCTTGATCTGGTTCGAGCCCGTGTCGAAGGCCGTCCCGCCGGTCATGCTGACCACGAGCTGGTTGTTGGGCTGGGCCTGCAGGGTGATGGCCCCCGAGGCGATCTCCGGCTGCAGGACCTTCTGGAAGTCCCGCTTCTGGTCGTCCATGTACTTGCCCACGAGGGCGCCGGCGACGCCGCCGCCGACCGCGCCGATGAGCGCGCCCTTGCCGTGCTTGTCGGCCACAAGGGCCCCGACCGCCGCCCCGAGGCCGGCGCCGATCATCCCGCCCTTGGCGGTGTCGCTCATGGGGGCGCGCTGGCCGTACTCGTCGGTGGCGCAGGCGCTCAGGCCAAAGACACAGGCGAGCGCAAGGCAGGTGGTGCGTGCAAAACGGGTCATGCTGGGTTCTCCTCAGAGGGGCGTGAGAGGGGAAGCAGGATAACGCCTTTTCGACCGCCGGCTAGAGCCCCCGCCCCACGTGGGCTATGCTCACGCGCCTGTCACTGGCCCATCTGACGACCCCCATGGACGAGCGCTACGAACCCCGAGAGGTAGAGGCCGAGGCCCAGCGATACTGGGACGAGAACGAGGTGTTCCGCGTCCGCGAGGACCCCGGCCGGGAGAAGTTCTACTGCCTGTCCATGTTCCCGTACCCGAGCGGGCGCCTGCACATGGGGCACGTGCGCAACTACACGATCGGCGACGTGATCGCCCGCTACCAGCGCATGCAGGGCCGCAACGTGCTGCAGCCGATGGGCTGGGACGCCTTCGGGCTGCCCGCCGAGAACGCGGCCATCGCGAACGGCGTGCCGCCGGCGCGCTGGACCTACGAAAACATCGCCTACATGAAGCGCCAGCTGCGCTCGCTCGGCTTCGCGATCGACTGGTCCCGGGAGCTGGCCACCTGCAAGCCGGAGTACTACCGCTGGAACCAGTGGCTGTTCCTGCGGATGCTGGAGAAGGGGATCGCCTACCAGAAGACCGGGGTGGTGAACTGGGACCCCGTCGACCAGACCGTGCTCGCCAACGAGCAGGTGATCGACGGGCGCGGCTGGCGCACGGGCGCGCCGGTCGAGAAGCGCGAGATCCCCATGTACAACCTGGCGATCACGCGCTACGCCGAGGAGCTCCTGGCGGACCTGGACCGGCTCCCCGGCTGGCCCGAGCGCGTGCGCACCATGCAGGCCAACTGGATCGGTAAGAGCCAGGGCGTGCGCTTCGCCTTTCCCTACACGCTGGAGGGGCGCGAGGAGCGCCTGTGGGTGTTCACCACGCGCGCCGACACCATCATGGGCGTGACCTTCTGCGCAGTGGCGGCCGAGCACCCGCTGGCGGCCTACGCCGCGGCCCGGGACCCGGCCCTCGCCGCCTTCGTGGACGAGTGCCGCCGGGGCAGCGTGATGGAGGCGGACCTCGCCACGGTGGAGAAGAAGGGGATGCCCACCGGACTCACCGTCACCCACCCCCTCACCGGGGCCGAGGTGCCGGTCTGGGTCGGCAACTACGTGCTGATGGGCTACGGCGAGGGTGCGGTGATGGCGGTCCCCGCCCACGACGAGCGCGACTTCGCCTTCGCCCGGCAGTACGGCCTGCCGATCCGCCAGTCCATCGCCTGGGACGACGGCAGGCCGTTCTCCGACGAGGCCTGGCAGCCCTGGTACGCCGAGCACGGGCGCTGCGTGCACTCCGCCCCCTACGACGGCCTGGACTACGACCACGCCGTGGAGGCGATCGCCGCGGACCTGCGGGCCCGCGGGCTCGGCGACCAGCAGGTGATGTGGCGGCTGCGCGACTGGGCGATCTCCCGCCAGCGCTACTGGGGCTGCCCGATCCCCGTCGTCCACTGCGCTCGGTGCGGCGAGGTCCCGGTTCCGGACGACCAACTCCCGGTGGTGCTGCCCGAGGACGTGGTCCCCGACGGCAGTGGCAACCCCCTGGCCAAGCGCGAGGACTTCCTCGCCTGCACCTGCCCGCGCTGCGCCGGGCCGGCCCGGCGCGAGACCGACACCATGGACACCTTCGTGGACTCGTCCTGGTACTACGCCCGCTACTGCAGCTCCGACGCGGCGGGCGCGATGGTCGACGGGCGGGTCGGCTACTGGATGCCGGTGGACCAGTACATCGGGGGCATCGAGCACGCCATCCTGCACCTGCTCTACTCGCGCTTCTGGAGCAAGGTGATGCGCGACCTGGGGCTCGTCAGCTACGACGAGCCCTTCGAGCGCCTGCTCACCCAGGGCATGGTGCTGAACCACATCTTCTTCCGCCAGGGCGAGAAGGGCGGCATCACCTACTTCGCCCCGGACGAGCTCGATCTGCGGCTCGACGAGGGGGGCCGGGTCACCGGCGCGAGTGCGAGGGGCGACGGCAAGCCGGTGGAGTACGGCGGCATCGGGACGATGTCCAAGTCCAAGAGGAACGGCGTCGACCCCCAGGCGCTCATCGATCGCTACGGCGCGGACACGGCGCGGCTCTTCATCATGTTCGCGGCCCCGCCGGAGCAGTCCCTGGAGTGGTCGGACAACGCCGTGGAGGGCGCCTCCCGGTTCCTCAAGCGGCTGTGGAAGCTGGTGGCCGCGCACGTCAACGCCGGGCCTGCGCCCGCGCTCGCTGGCGCAGGGATCGGCGCCGGGCGGCTCGACGCCTCGGCGCTCGACGACCGGCAGCGGGAGCTGCGCCGCCAGGTCCACGAGACCATCGCCAAGGTCACCGACGACCTCGGCCGGCGCTACACCTTCAACACCGCCATCGCGGCGGTGATGGAGCTCGTCAACGCCCTCGCCCGCGCGGGCGGCGAGTCCCCCGCGGACCGGGCCCTGATGCAGGAGGGCCTCGAGGCGGTGGTGCTCCTGCTCTCCCCCATCGTCCCCCACGCGTCCCACGTGCTGTGGCGGGAGCTCGGCCACGCCGGGGCCCTGGTGGACGCCCCCTGGCCGGTCCCCGACCCCACGGCCCTGACCCGCGACACCGTGGAGCTCGTGGTGCAGGTGAACGGCAAGCTCCGGGGGCGGGTCAGCGTCCCTGCGGGGGCGGGGCAGGCCGAGGTCGAGGCCGCCGCCCTCGCCAGCGAGAACGTCCGCCGGTTCATCGCCGACAAGGTGGTGCGCAAGGTGATCGTGGTGCCCGGCAAGCTCGTCAACGTGGTGGTGCAGGGATGATGCCCTCCGGGCAAGACTCCTCCGGGCGCGAGCCCTCGGGGCACGAGTCCTCGGGGCACGAGTCCTCGGGGCGAGGCCGGGGCGCGGGCGGCGGCCGCATCCCCCTGCCGGCGGTCGTCCCGGCGCTGGCGGTCCTCGCCCTGCTGGTGGGGGCCTGCGGCTTCCACCCGAGGGGGGCGGTGGAGCTGCCGCCCGGCGTTTCGAAGGTCTACGTGCAGGCCCCGAGCGCGCTCCTCGGGGAGCCCATCGCCATGTACCTCGAGGCGGGCGGCGCCCGGCAGGTGACGGACCGCGCGGACGCGGACGTGGCGGTGCTGGTCACCGGCGAGAGGCAGGACCGGCGGCTGCTGGCGGTCGACCCCAGGACCGGGAAGGCCCGGGAGTACGAGCTCTCCTACGCGCTCACCTACCAGCTCGCACGCAAGGACGGGAGCGCCATCCTGCCCCCGCAGACGGTGAGCCTGGTGCGCGACTACACCTTCGATCCGACGGCCGTCATCGCCATGGGCGACGAAGAGGCCCTCATCTACGCCGAGATGAGGCGCGACGCGGTGCAGCAGGTCCTGCGCCGCCTGCGGTTCGCCCTGCGGGGCGAAGGCGCCGCCGGTGCAGGCCAGCCCTGAGCAGCTGAGCCGCCAGCTCGCCGCGGGCCTGCGGCCGATCTACGTCGTCCACGGCGGCGAGCCGCTGCAGACCGACGAGGTGGTCGACGCCATCCGGGCGAGCGCCCGGGACCGGGGCTTCTCGGAGCGGGTGACCTTCGAGCCCGTGACCGACGCGGACTGGGCCGCGCTCGGCACCGAGGCCGCGAGCCCCTCCCTGTTCGCCCCCCGGCGCCTGCTCGAGGTCCGCCTGCCGGGCTCCCGCCCGGGGCACGCGGGCGCCGCGGTGCTCGCCCGGCTCGCCGGGAAGCCGCCCCCGGACGTGGTGTTCCTCGTGGTGCTCGGCAGGCTCGAGCCGAAGCAGCGCTCCGCCGCCTGGCTCGAGGCCCTGGAGAAGGCCGGCGTCTCGGTACCCACGCGCCCGGTGGCCCTCCCGGAGATGCCGGGGTGGGTGAAGGCTCGGGGCCGGCGCGCGGGGCTCGAGCTCAGCGCCGAGGCGGCGGCACTCCTCGCCGAGCGCACCCAGGGGAACCTCCTCGCCTGCGCCCAGGAGCTCGACAAGCTGGCCCTGCTGCACCCGGGCGGCCGCGTCGACGTCCGGGAGGTCCTCGCGAGCACTGGGGAGAGCGCGCGCTACGACGTCTTCGACCTCGTGGACGCCGTGGTAGCCGGCGACGCCCGGCGCGGCGCCCGGGTGCTGGAGGGCCTGCGCGCGGAGGGCGTCGAGGCGCCCCTCGTGGTCTGGGCCCTCGCCCGGGAGCTGCGGACGCTGGCGTCCATCGCCCGGGCGGCGGCCCGGGGCGAGCCCCTCGCCCGGCTCTTCCCCCGTTATCGGGTCTGGGAGAGCCGCCAGGGGGCCGTGCGCTCCGCGCTCGAGCGCCACGAGCCCTCCCGGTGGCTCGCGCTCCTGCGCCGGCTGGGCTCGATCGACCGCATGGTCAAGGGCCTGGAGCCTGCGGACCCCTGGACGGAGCTGTCCCGCCTGGTGCTGGAGGTCGCGGGAAAGTCCCCCGGGCCCCCGTGACGCTGTGGCCTCCGCGCCCCGCGTGGTACATGATCGCCGCCTCACGACCAGCGAGGCCGCCATGGACATCCAAGCCTACATGCTCGAGCTCGGGCGCAACGCCCGGCGCGCCGCCCGCGCCCTTGCCGCCGCGGGCACCAGCCCCAAGAACCTGGCCCTGCTGCGCACCGCCGACGCCCTCCTCGCCCAGGCCGATGCCCTGCGCGAGGCCAACGAGCGCGACCTCGCCGAGGGTCGCGCCCGGGGTCTCGACGACGCCTTCCTCGACCGCCTCGCGCTGACCGACCCGCGCATCCAGGCCATGGCCCAGGGCCTGCGCGAGGTGGCCGCCCTGCCCGACCCGATCGGCGAGATCACCGGCATGGCCTACCGCCCGACGGGGATCCAGGTCGGGCGCATGCGGGTGCCGCTCGGCGTCATCGGGATCATCTACGAGTCGCGGCCCAACGTGACCGCGGACGCCGCCGCGCTCTGCCTGAAGGCCGGCAACGCGAGCATCCTGCGCGGGGGGTCGGAGTCGCTGCACAGCAACCGCGCCATCGCCGAGTGCATCCAGGAGGGCCTGGCCGCCGCCGAGCTGCCACGGGCCGCGGTGCAGGTGGTGGAGACGGCCGACCGCGCCGCGGTGGGCGAGCTCATCCGCATGCGTGAGTACGTGGACGTCATCGTCCCCCGGGGCGGCAAGGGGCTCATCGCCCGCATCACCGAGGAGGCCCGGATCCCCGTCATCAAGCACCTGGACGGGATCTGCCACGTCTACATCGACGACCGGGCCGCGATGGAGAAGGCGGTGAGGGTGGCCTACAACGCGAAGACCCAGCGCTACGGCACCTGCAACACCATGGAGACCCTGCTGGTGGCCCGGGCCATCGCGCCGTCCATCCTGCCGGTCCTGGGGGAGATGTACCGGGACGCAGGCGTGGAGCTCCGCGGCTGCCCCGAGACCCGGGCCTTCCTGCCCTACGCCCGGGAGGCGACCGAGGAGGACTGGAGCACGGAGTACCTGGCGCCCATCCTGTCCGTGCGCGTCGTCGACGGCCTCGACGAGGCCATCGACCACATCGAGCGCTACGGCTCCCACCACACCGACGCGATCGTGACCGAGGACTTCACGCGGGCCCGGCGCTTCCTCGCCGAGGTCGATTCGAGCTCGGTGATGGTCAACGCCTCGACCCGCTTCTCCGACGGATTCGAGTACGGGCTCGGGGCCGAGATCGGCATCAGCACGGACAAGCTCCACGCCCGCGGGCCGGTCGGGCTCGAGGGGCTGACCTCCCAGAAGTTCGTGGTCCTGGGGGACGGGCACATCCGCCAGTGATCGGAGTCCTCGGGGGCACCTTCGACCCCGTTCACCACGGCCACCTGCGGTTCGCGCTCGAGGCCGTCGAGGCGCTCCGGCTGCGCGTGCTGAAGCTCGTCCCGGCGCGCGTGCCCCCGCACCGGCCGGTCCCGGCCGCAGCGCCCGAGGACCGGCTGGCGATGCTCGAGGCCGCGGTGGCAGGGACGCGCGCCCTGGAGGTGGACGGGCGGGAGCTCGCGCGCCCCGGCCCCTCCTACACCGTCGACACCCTCGCCGAGCTGCGTGCCGAGCACCCGGAGGAGCCGCTCTGCCTGTGCCTCGGCGCCGACGCGTTCCGCGGCCTCGACACCTGGCACCGCTGGCGGGAGATCCCGGCGCTCGCGCACCTCGCGGTCGCCCGGCGCCCCGGGGGGCGGCTCCCGGCCCGGGGCCCTGTCGCCGAGCTCCTGCAAGGGGCCCGCGTGGAGCGTCCCGAGGGGCTGGCCGGGCGCTTGGCCGGCGGCGTCGTGCTGGTGGACCTGCCGGGGCTCGAGGTCTCGGCGACCCGCATCCGGGCGCTCCTCGCCGCCGGCCGGGACCCGCGCTGGCTCCTGCCCGACCCTGTACTGGAAATCATCCGAGAGAGAGGACTGTACCTTGCACGACACTGAATCCCTGCGCGACCTGGCCGTCGCGGCCCTCGAGGAACTGAAAGCCCTGGACGTGATCGTCCTGGACGTCCGCGGCAAGGTCTCGTGGACCGACTTCATGGTGGTGGCGAGCGGCAACTCCGACCGCCACGTGCGGGCGCTGGCCCGCAACGTGGGCACCCGCGCGAGCGAGGCCGGCCACCCGCCGCTCGGGGTCGAGGGGGACCAGGAGGGCGAGTGGGTGCTGATCGACCTCGCCGACGTGGTGGTGCACGTCATGCTGCCCAGGGTGCGGGACTTCTACCAGCTCGAGCGCCTGTGGACGGTGCCGCCCGGCCGGGAGGCGACCGCGGGGTAACCCCCGGTGCGCGTCCACCTGGTCGCCGTGGGAGCCGGGATGCCTCGCTGGGTCGCGGAGGGCGTCCAGGAATACGCCCGCAGGATGCCCCGGGAGTGCACGCTGGTCCTGCGCGAGGTCGAGCTGCCGGCGCGCCAGCGGGGCCTGCCCGCGAGCCAGGGCCGGGCCGCCGAGGGCGAGCGACTGCTGGCGGCAGTCCCCGCCGGCGCGGTCGTCGTGGCCCTGGACGAGCGGGGGGCGCCCTGGGACACCCTCGAGCTCTCCCGCCGGCTGGAGGGTTGGCTCGGGGGCGGCCGGGACGTGGCCCTGCTGGTGGGGGGCGCCGACGGGCTCGCCCCCGAGTGCCTGCAGGCCGCGGGACAGGTCTGGTCCCTCTCCGCCCTCACCCTGCCCCACATGCTGGTGCGGGTCCTGGTGGCCGAGCAGCTCTACCGTGCCTGGAGCATCCTCGCGGGCCACCCGTACCACCGGGGCGCGGTGGCGGGGAGTCCCCTCCGGGCCCCGGGGCCCACCACCCCGGGGACCGGGCGGCGCACCCCCCGGGGCCCGGGCGCCGGGGGCCCGCCCGACTCCCCCACGGCCCCTCCGGACCTCTACCTCGCCTCCCGCTCACCCCGCCGGCAGGAGCTGCTCGGCCAGATCGGGGTCCGCTTCCGGGTCGTTCCGGCGGAGGTCGACGAGACCCCGCGCCCGGGGGAGGACCCGGCAGCGCTCGTGCAGCGCCTCGCCCTCGCGAAGGCGCGGGCCGGCCGGGCCGGACTCGCCCCGCGGGACCCGACCCCCGTGCTGGGGGCCGACACCGAGGTGGTGCTGGACGGGGAGGTGCTGGGCAAGCCGCGCGACGCGGCCCACGCGGCGGCGATGCTGGCGCGCCTGTCCGGGCGGAGCCACCGGGTCGTCTCGGCCGTGGCCCTCGCCCGACCGGGCCGGGAGGCGGTGCGGGTCTCCACCAGCACGGTGTGGCTGCGGGACACCACCGCCGCGGAGCGCGCCGCTTACTGCGCCACCGGGGAGCCCCTCGACAAGGCCGGGGCCTACGGGATCCAGGGGGTCGCGGCGGTCTTCGTCACCCGGCTCGAGGGCAGCTACTCCGGGGTCATGGGGTTGGCGCTGCACGAGACGGCCGAGCTCCTGCGCGAGGCGGGGCTCGCGATACCGCGCAGCCCCTAGCCCCCGCAGGCGCCGCCCTCAGAACCGGGGCCGCTCGGGGGCCTCGCCGTACATCCGAACGCCGTTCTCGATCTCGGCCCGGGCGTCTTCGAGCGACCCCCAGCCCTGGACCCGGACCCACTTGCCCTCTTCCAGGTCCTTGTAGTGCTCGAAGAAGTGCGCGATCTGGTCGAGGAGCGTCGGCGGCAGGTCCTCGGCACGGGAGACCCGCTCGTAGCCCTTGCAGAGCTTCGCCGCGGGCACCGCGAGCACCTTGGCGTCGTCGCCCGACTCGTCGGTCATCTTCAGCACCGCCACCGGCCGGCAGCGGACCACCGAGCCGCTGATGAGCGGATAGGGCGTCACCACCAGCACGTCGACCGGGTCCCCGTCGGCGGAGAGCGTGCGGGGGATGTAGCCGTAGTTGCAGGGGTAGTGCATCGCGCTGGTCATGAACCGGTCGACGAACATCGCGCCGGTCTTCTTGTCGACTTCGTACTTCACCGGGTCCGCGTGGGCCGGGATCTCGATGATGACGTTCACTTCGTTCGGCACGTCACGGCCGGAGTCCACACGGTCCAGGTTCATCGGCCTTCTCCTGAGGTTGGGCCCCGCCCGCTGCGCGCGGACGGGGCAGAAAGCGCGAGGCCGCACCGGACGGATCCGGCACGGCCTCGTTCCCCACCCGCGGCGGGCGCCGCGGGCCCCTGCCCCATCAAGCCGCCGGCAGCAGCGGGATGATCAGCAGGGCGACGATGTTGATGATCTTGATGAGCGGGTTGACTGCCGGGCCCGCCGTGTCCTTGTACGGGTCGCCGACGGTGTCACCGGTCACCGCCGCCTTGTGGGCGTCGGAACCCTTGCCGCCGTGAGCGCCGTCCTCGATGTACTTCTTGGCATTGTCCCAGGCGCCGCCACCGGTGGTCATGGAGATGGCCACGAAGAGCCCCGTGACGATGGCGCCGAGCAGCACGCCACCAAGGGCCTGCGGGCCCAGCACCAGGCCGACGACGACCGGAATCGCCACCGGGAGCAGCGAGGGCACCACCATCTCCTTGATGGCCGACCGCGTCAGCATGTCCACCGCCCGCGAGTAGTCGGGCTTCGCCTTGCCCTCCATGATGCCCTTGATCTCGCGGAACTGGCGCCGGACCTCCACCACGATGCCCCCCGCCGCGCGGCCCACCGCCTCCATCGCCATCGCGCCGAAGAGGTAGGGGACGAGGCCGCCGATGAACAGGCCGATGATGACCATGTGGTTCGAGAGGTCGAAGGTCACCGCCTTGTTCGCCGCCTCGAGCCCGTGGGTGTAGTCCGCGAAGAGCACCAGCGCCGCCAGCCCAGCCGAGCCGATGGCGTAGCCCTTGGTCACGGCCTTGGTCGTGTTGCCCACCGCGTCGAGCGGGTCGGTGATGTTGCGGATCTTCTCGGGCAGGTTCGCCATCTCCGCGATGCCGCCGGCGTTGTCGGTGATCGGGCCGTAGGCGTCGATCGCCACGATGATGCCGGTCATGGAGAGCATGGCGGTCGCCGCGATGGCGATCCCGTACAGGCCCGCGAGGGCGTGGGAGGCCCAGATCGCCGCCGCCACCAGCAGCACCGGGATGGCGGTGGACTTCATGGACACGCCGAGCCCCGCGATGATGTTGGTCGCGTGACCGGTGGTCGACGCCGCGGCGATGTGCTTCACCGGGGCGTACTCCTTGGCGGTGTAGTACTCGGTGACCCACACCATCGCGCCGGTCAGCACGAGACCGACCAGCGCCGCCCCGTAGAGCGCGCCGAAGCCGAGGCCCTTGGCCGCCAGAACGTCACCCATCATGAAGTACGTGATGGGGAGGAAGAACGCAGCGGCGAGGGCGCCGGCCACGATGAGGCCCCGGTACAGGGCGCCCATGATCTTGCCGTTCTTCGCCTCCTTCACGAACAGCGAGCCGACCACCGAGGCGATGATGGAGGCGCCGCCGAGGGCGAGCGGGTAGATGACCGCTGCGGTGCCGTCACCGGCCACGCCGAAGACCAGCGAGCCGAGCAGCATGGTGGCGATGATGGTGACGGCGTAGGTCTCGAAGAGGTCGGCCGCCATTCCGGCGCAGTCGCCCACGTTGTCGCCCACGTTGTCCGCGATCACCGCGGGGTTGCGGGGGTCGTCCTCGGGGATGCCGGCCTCGACCTTGCCCACCAGGTCGGCGCCGACGTCCGCGCCCTTGGTGAAGATGCCACCGCCCAACCGGGCGAAGATCGAGATGAGGGAGCCGCCGAAGCCGAGCCCGACCAGGGCGTGCAGGGTCTCCTTCACCTCCAACCCCACGCCGTAGACCAGGATCGCGTAGTAGCCCGCGACACCGAGCAGGCCCAGCCCGACCACCAGCAGGCCGGTGATGGCACCGCCCCGGAAGGCGAGCTGCAGCGCCGCGTTCAGCCCGGAGTCGGCGGCCTGCGCCGTGCGCACGTTGGCGCGCACCGAGATATTCATCCCGATGTAGCCCGCTGCCGCGGAGAACACCGCGCCGATGGCGAAGCCGATCGCCGTGGGCGCGTGCAGGAAGTACCACAGCACGGCGAAGAGGACCACACCGACGATGGCGATGGTGGTGTACTGGCGGTTCAGGTAGGCACTGGCGCCTTCCTGGATGGCCGCCGCAATCTCCTGCATCCGGGCGTTGCCGGCCGGCTGGGCAAGGACCCAGCGCATCGACCAGACGCCGAATGCGAGTGCCACCAGGGCACTGAGCAGAGCAAAGATCAACATCGACTTCCCTCCCTACGGGTCGCGAACCGGGCGGACAGGCGTCCCCACGCCGCCGCCCCTACAGTGCGGCGACCCCGCCGGGGCCGCCGCGTGGCCTTCCACTGCTCATTTCTTCAGCTTGAACTCCGGACACTTCTTCGCCACCGCCACGTTGCGCAGGGTGACGTAGGCGGGCAGCCCGTTGTGGTAGGGCGGGTAGTCCTCGCCCTGGATCAACGGCAGCAGGTACTCCCGGCAGGCGCCGGTGATCCCGAAGCCGTCTGCCGAGATGAATTCCTTCGGCATCATCTTCTCCACGTTCGCCACGCGCGAGAGCTCGGCGTGGCCGACGCTCCAGCGGTAGGGCGAGCTGGACTCGCGCACGATGGTGGGCATGACCGAGTTCTCACCGGCGAGCGCCAGCTCCACGGCGGCCTTGCCCATGGCGTAGGCCTGCTCCACGTCCGTCCTCGAGGCCAGGTGGCGCGCCGAGCGCTGCAGGTAGTCCGCCACCGCCCAGTGGTACTTGTAGCCGAAGGCGTCCTTCACCATCTGCGCCACCACCGGCGCGGCGCCGCCGAGCTGCGCGTGCCCGAAGGCGTCGCGCGTGCCGGCCTCGGCGAGGAACCTGCCGTCGGGCGAGCGGGTCCCTTCGGAGACCACCACCGTGCAGTAGTCCCAGCGCTCCACGTTCTCCTTCACCCGGGCGAGGAAGCGCTCCTGGTCGAAGGGGACCTCGGGGAACAGGATGACGATGGGGATGGGCGTGGCCGCGTCCGAGGCGAGCCCGCCCGCGGCCGCTATCCACCCGGCGTGGCGCCCCATCACCTCGAGAACGAACACCTTGGTGGAGGTCGAGGACATGGAGCGCACGTCGAAGCTCGCCTCGCGGGTGGAGACCGCGATGTACTTCGCCACCGACCCGAAGCCCGGGCAGTTGTCGGTGACCGGCAGGTCGTTGTCCACCGTCTTCGGCACGTGCACCGCCTGGATTGGAAAACCCGCCCGCTCGGAGAGCTGGGAGACCTTCAGGCAGGTGTCCGCCGAGTCACCCCCACCGTTGTAGAAGAAATACCCGATGTCATGGGCCCGGAAGACCTCCATCAGGCGCTCGTACTCGACCTGGCTCGCCTCGAGGCTCTTCAGCTTGTACCGGGCGGACCCGAAGGCCCCGGACGGGGTGTGGCGCAGGGCTGCGATCGCCTCCGGCGACTCGAAGCTCGTATCGATGAGGTCCTCGGTGAGCGCCCCGATGATGCCGCTCCGCCCAGCGTAGACCTTTCCGATCCGGTCCGGGTGCCGGCGCGCCGTCTCGATCACGCCAGCGGCGCTCGCGTTGATGACGGCGGTGACTCCACCCGACTGGGCGTAGAAGGCGTTCTTCGGCATGGCGGGCTCTTCCCTCGCTGGCGGTGGGTGGCAGGTCCGGGGTGAACGACTCGGCGCCCGTGTTGTCCCTGCGGGAAAGGATTCATCATTGTAAAGTAACCGGGGTGCGCCCGGCGAGGTGAGAAGACCTTGTTCACAACCGTGATGAGCCGCCGGCTGCGCGCCGGCGCGGGCGTCGTGGCCGGCGCCGCGTTGACGCTCGCCTCGGCCGTCGCGGCCGACCGCATCGAGCTGCCCGACATCGGGGCGTCCTCGCGCAGCGTGCTGTCCTCCCAGCGCGAGCAGGCCATCGGCGAGGCGCTGATGCGCGCCCTGCGCCGGGACGCCGTGATCCTGGAGGACCCCGAGGTCGAGACCTATCTGCAGGGCCTCGGCCAGCGGGTCGTGGCCCACAGCGACGGGGGTCCCGAACGCTTCACCTTCTTCGTCGTCCAGGACCCCCGCATCAACGCCTTCGCAGCACCCGGCGGTTACGTGGCCGTGCACACCGGGCTCATCCTCGCCACGGAGTCCGAGAGCGAGCTCGCAGCGGTCCTCGCGCACGAGGTCGCCCACGTGACCCAGGGCCACATCGCCCGCCGGTTCGAGGCGGCGAGCCAGATGACGATCCCGACGCTCGCCGCCCTGGCAGCGGCCGTCCTGCTCGCCTCCCAGAGCGGCCAGGCGGGCATGGCCGCGATCGCGGCCACCCAGGCGGGCGCCCTGCAGCTGCAGATCGACTTCACCCGGGCGCACGAGGCGGAAGCGGACCGGGTAGGCATCGCCGCCCTCGCCGGGGCCGGCTTCGACCCGCGCAGCATGCCCGCCTTCTTCGAGCGCCTGCAGAAGAGCACCCAGTACGCGCGCAAGCCGCCGGAGTTCCTGAGCACGCACCCGGTGACCGAGTCCCGGATCGCCGACAGCCGCGCCCGCGCCGAGCAATACCCTTCCGGGCACCAGCCGGACAGCCTCGCCTTCTCCATGGTCCGGGCCAAGATCCAGGCCCTGTCCGCGGAGAACCCGGTCCAGGCGCAGCGGGACTTCGAGCGGACCCTCGCTGGGAGTCAGGGGGTCCGGGCCACGGCGGCCCGCTACGGCCACGCGCTCGCCCTGAAGCGCGCGGGCAAGGCCGCCGCGGCCCTGGCGGAGATGCGGACGCTCTCCCAGGCCGACCCGGACAACGCGGCCCTGCGCGCCGAGCGGGCCCAGCTCGAGCAGGCGACGGGCCAGACCGGGAAGGCCCTCGAGCTGTTGCGGGAGGGGCTTGCCCTCTACCCCCAGGACCGGGTGCTCACCTTTGCCTACGTGGACGCACTGCTGCGCACCGGCCGGGTGCGCGAGGCACGGGACGCCCTGCTCGCCTATGGGCGCAACCGCGAGCCCGGCCCCAACTACCATCGGCTCCTCGCCCGCAGCCAGGAGCTGGCCGGGAACCTGCTCGAGGCGCACCTGGCGATGGCCGAGTACCAGTACCAGATGGGCCAGGTGCAGGAGGCCGTCGATCACCTGGAGCGGGCGCGCAAGGAGGCGGGCGACGACTTCTACGCCGCGTCGCGAATCGACGCCCGGCTCGCCCCGCTCAAGGAGGAGCTCGCGGAGCTGAAGGCCAAGCGGCGCTCGGGGCGGTGAGGGGACCGGCGGTCCCGCGCCGTTTCTCGGCACGCCATATTTGACGCGGCGCAATTTCTCTCGCCGGTCTCGCCGTGGTGGGTCCGGCGCTCGTTTGACCTGTTGGATTTCGTGGGGCAGACTACCGTCGCGCCTGCGTTTTCGGTTCGGTTGAACCTTTGTCCTGGCCTGTTGTCTGCTGGGGTGGGCGAAGGGGAGGCCGCCGTGGACAGACGTGAAGACTCCCGACAGTCCGTTAGCGTTAGCCCGTTACGGGTGCGGCGAGGCCCCCGTTGCCGATGGCGGGGCAATAGGGCCGTCACGCAGGTCTACACGCGGTTGGGTGTGACTGACAACGAACGAGGAATTTCAGCAACATGAGCATTCAGCGCAGGACGATACTGAAGGGTGCGCTGGCCAGCAGCGCGATCGGCGTCGCGGTAGGCGCCGGGTTGTTGGCCCCGCAGCAGGTGCTGGCTGCCTGGTCGAAGGAGGCCTTCGAGGCCAAGGCAGTGGACGACGCCCTGAAGGCCCTCGGGCTGGCGGGCGCCGCGGCGAGCGCGGACGTCACCGTGAAGGCTCCGGACATCGCGGAGAACGGGGCGGTCGTGCCCGTGACCGTCGAGTCGACGATGAAGGACGTGCAGTCGATCTCCATCGTTGCCGAGAAGAACGCGCTGCCGTTGATCGCGTCCTTCGACCTGGGCGCTGGCGCCCTGCCGTACGTCTCGATCCGTATCAAGATGGGTTCGACGATGAACGTGCAGGCCCTCGTGAAGGCCGGCGGCAAGGTCTACGAGGCCAAGAAAGAGGTCAAGGTCACCATCGGTGGCTGCGGCGGCTAACGGCAAGATCGGAGAAGAGGTGAGATATGGCCAGTGGCACCATTAAGATCCGCGCCAAGGCTGTCGACGGCGTGGCAGAGGTCAAGGCACTCATCAGCCATCCGATGGAGCTGATGAGCAAGAACAAGACGACCGGCGAAGTCGTGCCGGCGCACTTCATTCAGGACATGGTTGCCGAGTTGAACGGCAAGCCGGTGCTGACGGGGCAGTGGAGCTCCGGCATCTCCAAGAACCCGTACCTGGCGTTCAAAGTGAACGCGAAGGCGGGTGACACCCTGAAGCTGTCCTGGAAGGACAACAAGGGCGACAGCGACTCCGCCGAGGAGAAGGTCGGCTAGGTCGGCTGGTCGGTCCCTGCAGTGCCAGGGGCGCCCTCCGGGGCGCCCCTTTTTTGTGCTCGCCACGCCGCTTCAGGGCTGCATCCGGCGCACGAGACCGTCCCGGTCCACCCACTGGTGCTTCACCACCAGCCCCAGGTGGACCGTCACCGCGGCCACCAGGGCCCAGGCCACCAGCCGGTGGCCCACGCCGCCCACCCGGGAGAGCACCGGTTCTGCCCCGGCGAGCCCCGGCAGCTCCCAGAGCCCGAAGAAGCCGACCTCCGCGCCCTCCCCCAGGGCCTGCAGCAGGCCGGAGAGCGGCAGCAGCCAGAGGACCCGATAGAGCGCCCAATCGGTCGCTCGCGAGAGCTCTCGCTCCCAGGGCGGGAGCCCGGGCGCCCAGTGGGGCAGGCCCGCCGCCCAGCGCCAGAGGGCGCGAACCGCCGTGAGGGCGAGCAGCAGCAGTCCGACCGAGCGGTGGGTGCCCAGGAAGAGCCCCTCGCCCGGCCCCGGCCCACGAGCGCCCCCTTCGCAGGCCCCGGCCATCAGGGCCGCAGTGGCGAACTGCACGGCGACGAGGAACGCCACCGCCCAGTGCAGGGCCTTCGCGATGACCCCGTACCGCTCATAGGTGTTGCGCCAGGCGATGGCCATGGGCCCTTTCCCACCCTCCCTTCCCCGGGGGGCGCCGCCGGCCCCGGGCCCTGCCGGAACCGGCCGTCTAGGGGCGGGACCCGCGCGCGGCGGGGAGACCGGCCTGCGGCGTGAGCCACGCGGTCACACCCGTGGCGAGCAGCGCGAGCGCCAGCACGCCGATGGCCGACCCGGCGTGGGTGAGGAACTGCGGGGCGAAGACGAGCATCAGCCCCAACCCCAGCATCATGTAGCCCGACAGGAGCTTCAGGAGGCGCCCCTCACGCTCGGAGAGCTTGCGGCTGCCGAGCGTGTAGGTGAACACGAGCACGATGAGCGCCAGGGGGATCACGTAGATGACGTTGTAGAGCACGAGGTATCCGTAGTAACCCGCTCCCCCCAGGTCCTGCAGGGTGAGGGCGCGGGTGAACACCATAGGGAAGCCCGCCGTGCAGAGGAGCTCGTAGGAGTTCGCGACCACCGCCAGCAGCACCGTGCCGACCACCATGGGGACCACGCCCCCGGCGGTGGCGACGCCGCGCATGCGCTTGAACAGCCCCGGCTTGGCAGACTCCGGGATGGAGAGGCTCAACCCCTGTCGGAACCAGAAGTAGTCCTTCAGGTTCACCGCCGCGATCAAGACGGCGAGGAGCCCCGCCGCGAGGGTGACGCCCCGGATCTCCCCCATCATCAGGAACACGTTCAGCCAGGCGGCCATGAAGGCGAAGTAGACGAGCCCGGAGAACAGCACGAAGACCCCGCCGATGAAGAGCATGCGCGCGCGGCTGCGGGCGTGCACGAGCAGGCTCAGCAGGAAGAGCAGCACGAAGAAGGCGCAGGGGTTGAAGGCGTCGAGCGACGCCAGCACGACGGTGAGCAGGGGCAGGGACCAGCGCTCGAGGTCGACGGTCCCCAGCACCGGGAGGCTCGCCTGGGTGGCCTCGGCCGTCTCCCTCGCCCCGGGCACGGCCGGGGCCCCTTCGCCAGGGGTGCCTCCGGGCCCGCCCGCGGCGGCACCCGCGAGCGCAGCCACCCGCGCCGAGCGGCAGGCCTCGAGCTTGCGGGCCAGCTCGGCCCCGGTCGTCTCGGCGTCGTGGAAACCGACCTCGATCTTGCGGCAGAAGAGGAAACCCGGGACCGAGCGGGCCTCGCCGCCCACCGACCGGGCGGCGCCGACGTACAGGTCGACATTCTTCTGGCTCCCGCTGATCTCGTAGCTGCGCAGTTCGATCCACGGATAGCGCCCGGGCAGCGCGTCGACGAACGGCTTCGCCACCTGGCAGTGGGGGCAGGTCGCGCTCCAGAAGAAGTGCAGGCGCACGGTCGGCGAGCCGTCCGGGGCGGTGCCGTACCAGAAGGCTTCGTCGCGGGGGCCCTCGGCGGCGCCGGCGCCTGCCGCGCCGAGGGCCAGGACGAAGATCCACAGGCGTGCGAGTGCGTGCACCATCCAGAGCTCCCTCGGGTCTCGACGGGCCGCTTTCCCCGCCTCGGGCTACACTGACAGCTAGACCGAAAATGATCTGCGAGCAGCGTGCCCCACGCAACCCCCCGCCCGCGAGCGGCGCAGCGCGACGGGCGCCGCCGCGCCAGGGGTGAACGGACAGGAGGAGAGCAGGCCGTGAGCACGATCGAGCGTCGGGAGTTCATCCAGCGGGCCGGTGCAGCGGCGGCGCTCGCCGCGGTCGGTCTCCCCAGACGGTCCCGGGGGGCGGCAGCGGCACGGGTAGTGGTGGTGGGCGGAGGCTTCGCCGGGGCCACCGCGGCCCGGTACACCCGGGAGTACGCCCCGGACGCCGAGGTCACCCTGATCGAGAAGGACGAGTCGTACGTGAGCTGCCCCTTCAGCAACGAGGTGCTGAGCGGCGAGCGGGACATCGCATCGCTCACGTTCGGCTACGCCGGGCTCGCCCGGCGCGGGGTCCACGTGGTGATCGACGAGGTGCTGGACCTCGACCCCGCAACGAAGACGGTGAAGACGGGGGGGGGTAAGACCTTCACCGCGGACTTCCTGGTCGTCGCCCCGGGGATCGCCTTTCGCTGGGGCGCGATCCCGGGCTACGACGAGGCGGCGAGCGAGACGATTCCCCACGCGTGGAAGGCCGGTGCCCAGACGCTCCTGCTGCGGCGCCAGATCGAGGCGATGCGCGACGGGGGCCTGCTCGTCATCGTCGCACCGCCCACCCCCTACCGCTGCCCTCCGGGACCCTACGAGCGGGCCGCCCAGATCGCCCACTACCTGACCCACCACGGCAAAGCCAGGTCGAAGGTGCTGATCCTCGACCCGAAGGACTCCTTCTCCAAGAGACCCCTGTTCCTGGAGGGCTGGAAGCACAACTACGGCGACATGGTCGAGTGGCGCCCCGGCGCCGAGGGCGGCAAGGTCGAGTCGATCGACCCGAAGACGCGCGTCGTGCGCGCCGAGTTCGACGAGTACAGGCCCGACGTGCTGAACGTCGTCCCGCCCCAGAAGGCGGGCCTGCTCGCGGAGAAGTCCGGGCTCACCGACGAGCGGGGCTGGTGCCCCATCGTGCCGGAGAGCTTCGAGTCCACCCGCGCCAAAGGGGTGTACGTGGTCGGCGACGCCACCAGCGCCGGGGCGATGGCGAAGGCGGCCTACTCGTCCAACACCCAGGCCAAAGTGGCAGCCGCCCACATCGCCTCGACGATCCTCGGGACCCGGCCGCCGCGGCCTGCCTACACCAACACCTGCTGGAGCCTGCTCGCCCCGGACTACGGCATCTCCGCCGCAAGCATCTACACGATCGGGCCCGAGGGCCGGATCATCGAGGTGCCGGGCGCCGGGGGCTACTCACCGGAGAACGCACCCATCGAGCAGCGCCGGCGCGAGGCCGAGTACGGCAAGAGCTGGTACGAGAACATCACCCGGGACACCTACGGCTGATGGGGCCGCTCAAGCGGTTCCGCAAGAGCCGGTCTCCCCTGGAGCGGCTCGTGAGCCGCCTGCGGCCGCCCCGCGAGAGCCTGCACTCCCGCATCCTGCGGGAGGCGCGCCGCCAGGGCATCCGCGTCGTCGACCGGTCCGCCGGGGCCATGCTGCGCCTGTCCCTCTGCGTGGCGAGGCGAACCGCGACCGAGCCCTTGCCCGTGGCGGTCGCCAGCTGCCTGGGTCGCACGGCCACCCGGGCGGCACCCCGCCAACTGGGACGCAAGAAATATCGGAAATCCGAGCTCCTGGAGGAGCTGCGCCGACAGCAGGTGGACCTGACGAACGCCAGCGCCGGCTGGATGCTCCGGTTCATGGCTTGCGTGTCCGTCCAGGTGCTCACCCAGAGTCTGCCGGGGGCCGTGCAGGCCTGTGTGCGCAAGCAGGTGGGCCGCCGGCTGCCCGAGCCTTCCTTCCGGCGCCGTCTGCGTTGAGCGGGAACAGGGCCCGGGCGCCGGTCCCGCCCGCCGCGCTGCAGTTCCGGCAGGCCAACTGCTAGGATTAACGAGAATTCGGCCAGAGACAGGAGGGTGAAGCAGTGTCCAGGTGGAGCGAGTGGATGAAGGGTGGAACCCCGGTGAGTGGCACACGCAGGCGGTGGCTGGCGGCGCTCCTCGGCACCGGCAGTGCCCTCGTGGCGGGCACCGTCGGACGTCGTGCCGAGGCCGCCGACGACACGAAATTCCCGGGCGACGAGCCCACGCACAAGGTCCTCTACCAGTTCAACGAGGCGGACAACACCTACCACGAGCACGTGCTCGGATCGGTCTCCGCCATGCTGCGGGAGTACACCGACGACATCCACGTCGTGGTGACCTGCTTCGGCGAGGGGATCCACATCGTGGCGAAGAAACCGGGACGTCCCGTGGAGGAGTTGATCCGGCAGCGGGTCTCGAGCCTCGCGGACTACGGCGTCGAGTTCCACGCCTGCGCGCGGACCATGGAGGGCCTGAACTGGAAGGCCGAGGACATGCTGCCGTTCGTGAAGGTGGTTCCAGTCGGAGCGGCCGACCTGATGGAACTGCAGGAAAAGGGCTACGCCTACATCGCCTGGTGAGCCCGCATCAGTTCTGGTAAGCCCCCACCCGGCCGCCGGTAACACCCGGCGGCCGGTATTCCCGCCGGGGCCTCCCCAAGGCCCGGGGAGACGCACGCGGGGGGACGCCGGCCCGCCCTTCTACAGGGGCCACCAGCTCCGGTCTTCCTCGAGCTCCTTGCGGCAGGTGCGCAGTTGCTCGCCGTAGGTGCGCGCGTAACGCTCGACCTTGCGCGCGACCCCCACGAGCCAGTCCTTCTCCCGATAGGTCCTGCGCTTCCATCCTCCGTGCCCCTCGTGGTAGGCCAGGTACTGGTTGAAGGCGTCGGACTTCCCGATCCCCAGGGTGCGGTGGCTCACGTCGGAATACCAGCCGATGAAGTCCGCGACGTCCTCGAAGTCGTCCCGGTCGGCCCAGCGGTTGCCGGTGCGGTCCCGGTACCAGTCCCAGGTCTCGTCCTTCACCTGGGCGAAGCCGTAGGCGTTCGACAACCGCCACCACATGGGGATGCCGAGCAGCGTGTCACGGGGCGGCTTGGCGTCCTCGCGAAAACCCGACTCCTGGCGGACGATGGCGAGTTGCAGGGGCACCGGCGCGCCCCACTTCTGCTCGGCCTCGCGGGTCGCCTCCCACCAGTCCGGCTTCTCCCGGAAGATCGCACAGGCGTCGTCGACCGCCTTGGGCGGCGCGGACGCACACGCCTGCAACACCAGCGCGATCGCGGCCAGGACGAGGCCCGGGGTCCATCGCCCCGCCCCTGCGCCCGCGACCGCTCGCGGCTTACAGTCGCCGGGGCCGGGTGCTGCATCCGACCCCGGCGACTGTGCCCGGTCCCCGTCGGGGATCAACGTCCGCCGTACCCGCCCGGACCGTAGGCCGGGGCGCCGGGCTGACCGTAAGGCGCGCCACCGACGCCGGGTCCACCGCCGTAGCCCGGGGCGCCGTAGCCCGGGGCACCGTAGGGCGCGGGACCGTAGCCAGCGGGCGCGGCGGGCTCTTCCTTGCCCCCGAACATGCTCCCCATGGGCCCCATCATCTTCTCCATCGGCTGCGTCATCTTCTGCATGGGCTGCGTCATCTTCTCCATCGGGCCCATCATCTTGTCCATCGGGCCCGTCTTCTTCTCCGGCGGCGCCCCGAACGGAGCCGCTCCCGGGGCTGCCCCGGGACCGGCCTCGCCGCCAGGCGCCGGCCCGCCGGGACCGGGGGCGCCGGGCTGACCGGGACCACCCCCGGGGGGCGGTGCGTCCTTCACGAAGGGGTCCAGCTCACGCAGCGGCACGTAGCGCCGCGGCGCCAGCGGTGCGGGGCCGCTCCCACCGTAGCCGGGCGCCTGCCCGTAACCGGCACCGGGCGGCGGGTAACCCGGGGGCGGTGCATACCCGCCGGGCTGACCGTAGGCCGGAGGCTGACCATAAGCCGGAGGCTGACCGTAGGCCGGGGGCTGACCATAAGCCGGGGGCTGACCGTAGGGTGCGGCCTGGCCGTAGCCCGCGGCGGGGTCCGGTTGGGGGTAGGGCTGTCCGCCCTGGGCCCACACGGGTACCGCCGCGAAGGTCAGGACAAAGAATCCAACGTGTTTCGCCTGCATGCGCATCTCGATGCTCCTTGCCGTCGGGTGGATCGTCGCAGCGCGCCCGGCGCCGCTCCGACTACTCTCTATAGCCTAGCCCGGTCGCCCATGCACGCCGAAGGCAGGGGTCATCCCATCTAAGGAATCCCTTAGTTGCCATAGATAAACCGCCGATTTCAGGGATGCTCCAAGTCCCGTATAAGGATACGTGCGGGGGGCCCGATAAGGAGGACGAAACCCATGATGGACGTACGCGCAACGACGCCGCCCGAGCGGGGACTGCACGGCGCGAGGACGAAGCTTCCTCTCGTGCACCTGCGCTATCAGGGTCACCCCATCGGCCTGTATGGGATCCGCGAGGCCGGCGAGCAGGTGATCGACCTGCGCCAGGGGCCCATCGCGTTTCCGGTCGGCACGGAACTCCTCATCGAGGACCTGATGGGCGTGTACGAGGGAGCGCGGCCGCGGATGTTCCAGGGGACCGTGACGCACAGCGACGGTCTCGGGATGTCCATCGAGATCTGAATCGCCTCTCCATCCCCGGCCGCGCACCCGCGCGCCCCGGGGTGCGCCCAGGCGACAGTGGGCACGTGCCTGGCGGCAGGTCCGAGAGCCCCCTAGGACACCGGCTCCTTCCCGCACGCGACGACCCACAGCTGCACCAGCTCGGCCACCGAGCGCGTGCCGGTCTTGCGCATGAGGTGGGAACGGTGCACGTCCACCGTCTTCTCGCTGATTCCGAGCGTGGAGGCGATCACCTTGCTCGGCTTGCCGGTGACCAACAACTCGAGCACCTCCCGCTCGCGCGTGGAGATCGAGTGCAGGAGCGCCTCGGCGTCCCAGCGCCGTTGCCCCCGGGCGAAGGTCTGGGCCTCGGCCTCGAGGCAGGCCTGGATCCGCTCGATCAGGAGCTGCGGGTTGAACGGCTTCTCGATGAAGTCGACCGCACCCGCCTTCATCGCGCGCACCGCCATGGGGACGTCGGCGTGCCCGGTGAGGACGATCACCAGGAGCTTCAGGCCCCGCTCGCGAAGGATCTCCTGCAGCTGCAGGCCGCTCATCCCGGGCATGCGCACGTCGAGCAGCACGCAGCCGCGCGTGTCCTCGCCAACGACCTCGAGGAGCGCCTCGGCGGAGGGAAAGTCGGCGGCCGGGACTCCCACCTCCCCGAGCAGCGCCCGCAGCGAGCGGCGTACCGACGCGTCGTCGTCGACGATGAACACCCGCACCTCGTCCCCCGCGCTCATGGCGCTGACCTCCGCAGGCTGAAAGAGAACACCGCGCCGCCCGAGGGGGCCGGCTCGTAGCGCAACTGCCCCCCGTGGGCCTCCACGATCGACCGCGTGATCGACAACCCCATGCCGAGGCCCTCGGGTTTCGTGGTCACGAAGGAGTCGAAGAGCCGTCCCGTGAGCTCGGGGTCGACGCCCGGCCCCGTGTCGGCGACGGACACCGTCACCCGGTGGCCCTCGGGCGCAAGCGAGACGACGACCCGGCGCCGCTCGGGAGGCTCGGCCGACACGGCCTCGATCGCGTTGCGCACGAGGTTCAGGAGCGCCTGGGCGATCAGGACCCGGTCGGCGAGCACCCTCGGCAGGTCGGGGCGGGTCTCGACACTCAGCTTCACGCGCCTGCGGTCGGCATCGGGGCGCAGCACCCCCACCACCCCCGCGACGATCTCCGCGAGGTCCAGGGGGACGGGGGCCATCTTGCCCCAGCGTACGAATTCCCGCAGCCCGCCCACGATGGCGCTGACGCGCTGGGCCTCCTCCCCGATGGCGTCGACCCACTCGCGCAGGCGCGAGGGGTCCCCGGCGCCGGACTGCAGGCTGCGCTGCGCCGCCGCGCAGTAGGTGACGATGGCGGTCAGGGGCTGGTTGACCTGGTGGGCCATCTGGGTCGCCATCTCCCCGACGCTGGCGAGCCGGTTCACGTGGGCGAGCTCCAGCATCCGCTCCCGCTCCCGGCGCTGGGCATCGCGCAGCCGGACCCGCCCGCGCGCGGAACGGTAGGTGATCCAGAGCGTCCCGCCGAAGACCAGGGGGGCCGTGACCGCGTAGATCGCCAGCAGCGTCCCCGCGAGCCCGGCCATGCGCTCGGAGAGCGCCTTGTGGGGCAGCAGGGTCGCGAGGGTCCAGGAGTAGCGGTGGGGCGAGGCCATCGCGGGCGGGTCCGAGGCGGACACGTCCCCGGCGAGCGGGTAGACCCTGCGGAAGGTGAGGAGACCGTCCGCAGTGTCGACGGTGCCGGCCACCTCCGCGCGGATGCGCTCCCAGGCCTCGGGCTCCCGGGCCGCCAGGGTCCGGTCTGCACGCTCCGGGAACGCGAAGCCCCATTCGAGCGCCGGGTCGGGTCCCGCGAGCCAGTAGCCCTGCTCGTTCAGCAGCCACAGCTGGCTCGGCCCCCCCTGCGCGTACGCGCGCAGGCGAGTGAGCAGGCGCCGCCCGTGGTAACTCAGCGTCAGCACACCCCGGCGCTCCCCGTCCGGGCCGAACAGCGCGACGGAGGCCCGCAGGACGGGACCGAGGGGCATCTGCACGGCACCGCCCCGGAGGCTCAGGTCGAGGGGCGAGAGGTGGACCTCACCGCGCCCGAGGCGCATCGTCTCCTGGAAGTGCGCGCAGTCCCCTCTCGACTCGAGCACCGGTGCGGCAGCCAGGGCGGGCCGGCCGTCGTTCCCGTCGACCCGCACCACCTCCCGCCCGTCGGCACCGATGACCGCGGCCTGCTCGTAGCGCGGCTTCTGGCTGACGAACGTGAGGTACTCGGCGGCGAGCCTCTCCCGTGCCGCCGGGACATCCCCGCGCAGGAACTCCCGCATCTCGTTCTGCTCGTGCAGGAAGCGCAGGTCGGACAGCACGCTGGCCACCTCCTGCACAGCGGCCTGCTGGGCGAGCTCGAGGATCCGGTTCTCGCCGTCGAGCGCGTGCTGGCGCGCCCGCTCGGTCTCCAGGTGATAGTGCAGAAGGAATGGCAGGGCGACTAGGCCGCAGAGGGTGAGGCCGAGGGGCACGGCGAGGGAGAGCACGGCGCGCGAGCGGACCCGCCCGCCGGCGCCGGAACCGGGGTCGGCCGCGCGCCTACGCACCGAGGAACACCCGGAAGATGGCCACCTGCAGCAGGGTGAGCGGGATACCCACGCGGGCGAATTCCGCGAAGCTCACGTGGGTCCCGCGCCGGTCGGCCGCCTCGACGATGATGACGTTGCTTGCCGCACCGAGGATGAGCAGATTGCCGGCGAGCGTGCTCCCCGCGGCGAGCGCGAGCAGCCCGGCCTCGGAGACCCCCGCGTGCTGCAGGAGGGGCAGGTACAGGGCGACCAGCGGGACGTTGGAGACGAGCTGGCTCAGGAGCACCCCCACGCCCAGGACGGCGCCCGTGCCGGTGAGGTCGAGGCCGAGGCGCCCGAGGGCGTCCTGGAAGAAACCGGTCTGCCAGACGCTCGCCGTCAGCACGAACATCGCGGCGAAGAACAGCAGCGTCGGCCAGTCCAGGCGCCGCAGGATCTCCCCGCGCCGCGGGCTCGCGGCGAGCACGGGCAGGGCCCCCGCGATAGCGATCCAGGACAGGCGCACCTCGAAGGGCGCACCGGTCCAGACCAGGGCGACCTTCGCGACCACCATCAGAACCACGACCGCCAGCGAGAGGCGCGCCAGCCGGGCGAGGGCCGGGTCGCCGGGGCCGGCCTCGGCTTGCTCCAGCGCGCCGCCGTGGAATTCGCGCCGGTAGGCCACCCGCAGCACCGCGTAGGCCGCGAAGAGGCTCAGCACGGTGGGGACGAAGAGGTGGCGCAGGAAGGTGGCGAAGGGACTGGCCACACCCCCCCCGATGGCGATCAGGAGGTTCTGGGGGTTACCGATCGGGCTCATCACGCTGCCCGTGGTGACGGCGAAGGACAGGGTCAGCAGCAGCACGCGGCCGTCGATCCGGTGCCTCCCGGCGAGCCGCAGCATGAGCGGCGTCCCCACGATCGCGAGGGTGTCGTTCATCAACAGGGCGGATGCGAGGCCGGCGCCGAACAGCACCGCGAGCACCAGGGTGTCGGTGCTCCGGGTCCGGCCGAGGGTGTGACAGGCGAGGGTGTAGAGGTACCCGCTCGCCACCAGGGCCTCGCCCACCACGAACATCCCGAACAGGAACAGCATGACGTCCGGGTCGATGGACCGCAGCGCGTCCGCCGGGGAGATGTCCCCGCTCAGGAGCACCGCGAGGGCACCGGCGCTCATGGCCTGCCAGATCCGGATGCGCAGGCGCCCCACCCGGCGGAAGGCGATGGCGGCGAAGACCGCAAGCAGCACCAGGACGGGAAGACTCACGGGGCGCACCCCGGGCCGGGCGCAGGCGCGGTGGTCGTGGATCCCCTGGGTCCGGAAAGCCCCTTCACCGCTTCGCGACCCACGCGGCGGCGTCGCAGGCCGCCATGTAGTCCGCCAGCTCCGCCGCCGGCAGAGGCGGCGAGAACAGGAACCCCTGGGCCAGCTGCACACCCCGCTGGCGCAGGTACTCGACCTGGTGGGGATGTTCGACCCCCTCCGCGATCACGGTGAGACCGAGCCGGTGGCCGAGGTCGATGATCGCGTCCAGGACCGGGCGGCTCACCGAGTCGGTGCCGATGGTGTCGACGAAGCTCTTGTCCACCTTCAGGTAGTCCATCGGGAAGCGCTGCAGGTAGGAGAGGCTGCTCTGGCCGGTGCCGAAGTCGTCCACCGCGAGAGAGCAGCCGAGCGCCCGCAGGGACTCCATCACCCGCCGCGCGGCGCCCTCTCCGCCCTCGATGAGCTGACGCTCGGTCGCCTCCAGCATCAGGACCGAGGGCTCGAGCCCGGACCCCTGCAGGACCGACCGGACCTCCTCGACGATGGCCTCGTCGGCGAAATGCTGGGCCGCCAGGTTGACCGCGACGTGGAAGTCGGGGATCGCGCGGAACCACTGCAGGACGTCGTCGCGCACGCGCCTCAGCATCCAGTCGGTCATGGGCATGACGAGCCCCGTCTCCTCCGCCATCGCGATGAAGAGCCCAGGGTGCACCAGCCCACGCTGGGGGTGGCGCCAGCGCACCAGCGCCTCGGCCCCGGCGCAGCGCCCCGCGGCGAGGTCCACGAGCGGCTGGTAGTGGACCTCGAGCTCCCCCCGGCGCAGCGCCGTGCGCAGCTCCGTCTCGAGCGAGAGCCGCCGGCGCATGGCGCGGGAGAAGGCCACGGCGGCCAGCGTGCCCAGGGCCACCCCCACCCACCCGAACCGGGGGATGCGCTCGAGGAAGGCGTCCAGCACGTCGGAGTCGGGCCGGGCGGCCTCGACCCGGACCCGGTGCCGGGCGGATTCCGCGGCGGCGAAGAGATAACCCCGGGTGCCGGTGGGCACCATGCCGGGGCTCTCGGCCACGACGGGCCCGCCCACCACCTCCATCCGGAAGCCGCCCTGGAGGCCGAGCACCTCGCCGAGGACGTCGTTGCGGAACTCCGAGGGAGACACCAGGACCCCGGCCCCGGCACCCCCCACGACGCGGCGGTGCACGACCACCGCCGGGTCGTCGACGAGCTCGGACTCGTAGAAGCCCACGAAGGTGCCCTCGGCGGGGAAGCGGGCCCGGTCCGCCGCCGGGGGGTACACGCCCACCGGTCCCCGGCTCGTGCAGTGGACCTGCAGGTCGGCGCGGAACAGGCCCACCTCCCGGGCTGCCGCCGATTCGAGGACCACACGGCGCAAACGTTCCACCGTCTGGGGCGAGCAGGGGGCGTCGACGAGCGGCATGACCCGGTTCAGGTCGGCCAGCGCCCAGTCGAAGACGTGCTCGGCGTTGCGCACTGCGAGCCGGACCGCGATGTCCGTCTCGCGCGCCACCTGGTCCCGCGCCGAGAGGTAGGCGAGCGCGAGGAGCGCGAGCAGGGGGACGACGCCGGCGAGGGCCGAGCCGAGGCCGGTGAGCACCCCATTGCCCTCCGGCGTGCCGAGGGGGGCCCAGTGGCGGCGCGGCCCCTTCCCGTTCGCGGGCGCGGGCGCGGGCGCGGGCGCGGGCGCGGGCGCGATCAAGTGCGCAGCTCGGTCACGCCACCCCCGCCCCCGAGACCGCGTGGTCCACGGCGACGGCAGGCGCCTCGGCCGGCTGGTACTCGCGGGTCAGGTTTGCGGGCATCCCATGGATCCTCCTCCCCAAGGCTAGCGCGGGCGCCGCCCGGGAGGTAGGGGGGACCAGTGGCATGGGCCAGTGCCGGTGGGACGGGTGCGCTCCCCCCCGACGACGGGTCAGAATACCGCCTTCTCGCGCACCGGCCCCACCCCGCCGGGTCACCCCGGGGGCCCGCCCGTTCAGGAGAGCAAGCCTACGATGATCAAGCCCCACGGCTCCGACACGCTGAATCCCCTCTTCGTGTACGACCCGGCGCGCCACCGGGAGCTGCTGCAGGAGGCCGAGCGCCTGCCGTCCCTGCTTCTGAATTCGGCCGCCGCCGCGAACGCCGTGATGCTGGGGGCGGGCTACTTCAACCCCCTCACCGGCTTCATGAGCGCGGCCGACGCGCTCTCCGTCGCCGAGCGCATGCGCACGACGGGCGGGCTCTTCTGGCCGGTGCCGGTGCTGAACCTGACCCGGGACCCGGCGAGCGTGAAGGGTGCGAGGCGCATCGCCCTGCGCGACCCGAACGTCGAGGGCCACCCCGTCCTCGCGGTCATGGACGTGGAGGCCGTGGAGGAGCTCGCGGACCCGGCGCTCGACTTCATCGTGGAGAAGGTGTTCCGCACGCTCGACCCCGCGCACGCGGGCGTGGCGACCTTCCGCTCGCTCGGCCGGTACTGCGTCTCGGGGCCGATCGAGGTGCTCGGCTTCAGCTACTTCCAGAGTGAATTCCCGGACACCTTCCGCACCGCGGTCGAGGTCCGCAACGAGATCGCCGAGCGCGGCTGGCGCCGCGTGATCGCCTTCCAGACCCGCAACCCCATGCACCTCGCGCACGAGGAGCTCTGCAAGATGGGCATGCAGGCGGTGGGGGCGGACGGCGTGGTGATCCACATGCTGCTCGGGCGCCTGAAGGCGGGCGACATCCCCGCGCCGGTGCGCGACGCCGCCATCCGCAAGATGGTGGAGCTCTACTTCCCGCCGAACAGCGCGATGGTGACCGGCTACGGCTTCGACATGCTGTACGCGGGTCCGCGCGAGGCGGTGCTGCACGCGGTGTTCCGCCAGAACATGGGCGCCACGCACTTCATCGTGGGCCGCGACCACGCAGGCGTGGGCGACTACTACGGGGCCTTCGACGCCCAGAGGATCTTCGACGAGGAGGTGCCGAAGGGGGCGCTCGAGATCGAGATCTTCAAGGCGGACCACACCGCTTGGTCGAAGAAGCTGAACCGGGTGGTGATGATGCGCGACGCCCCCGACCACACGAAGGAGGACTTCGTGCTGCTCTCGGGGACGAAGGTGCGCGAGATGCTCTCCCGGGGCATCGCCCCGCCGCGGGAGTTCTCGCACCCCGAGGTAGCGCAGATCCTGATGGACTACTATCGCAAGGAGGTCGCGGGCGAGGGGTGACCGGGGAGGCGCAGTGGCGAGCAGACGACTGATTGTCGGGATCAGCGGCGCAACCGGGGTCCTCTACGGTGTGCGGCTGCTCGAGTGGCTGCGCCCCACCGGCGTGGAGACCCACCTGGTGGTGTCCCGGGCGGCGGACCTGACCCGGGCCCAGGAGACCGCCCTCGGGGCCCGGGAGCTCCGCGCCCTCGCCGACGTGTCCTACGAGGTGGACGACCTCGGCGCGGCCATCTCCAGCGGGTCCTTCCCCACCCTCGGGATGGTCGTGATCCCCTGCTCCGTGAAGAGCCTCGCCGAGATCGCCACGGGCGTCACCTCGACGCTCCTCACGCGGGCCGCCGACGTGGTGCTGAAGCAGCGCCGGCGGCTCGTGCTGGTCGTGCGCGAGACCCCGCTGCACGCCGGGCACCTGCGCAACATGCTGGCGGCGACCGAGGCGGGGGCCGTGGTGATGCCGCCGGTGCCGGCCTTCTACACCCTGCCGAAGACGGTGGACGACATCGTCGACGACACGGTAGGCCGGGTCCTCGACCTCTTTGACGTCGCCGTGGGCAGGGTCAAGCGCTGGGGCGAGGACATCGGCCACCCTGCCCGCCAGCCGGGCCCCTAGGCAGGCCCCTCGGCGTGCTCCGCGATGAAGCGCTTCACGGCGGCGGTGTCCACGTCGAGAACCTCGAAGCGCCGGGGGCGCGACTCGAGGTCCGCGTAGGCGGGCGGGCGCTCGGGGGCGCGCCCGAGGGCCTCGCGGATCGTGTCCTCGAACTTGGCCGCGAGCGCGGTCTCCAGGCACACCATGGGCACGCCCGGCTCCCGGTGCTCGAGGGCGACCTTGATCCCGTCGGCGGTGTGGGTGTCCACCATGTAGCCGTGGCGCTCGTACACCGCACGGATGGTGCGCAGGCGGTCGGCGTGGGTGCTCGAGCCGGAGACGAAGCCGCTCGTGCGCACACGCTCGAAGTCCGGCGTGCCGGCGAGGTCGAAGTGGCCCTCGGCGCCGATCCGCCGCCACAGCTCGCGCACCCTCCCCGCGTCCCGCCCCACGACGTCGTAGACGTAACGCTCGAAGTTCGAGGCCCTGGAGATGTCCATCGACGGGCTCGAGGTCTGGTGCACCTCGGCGCCGCTGCGCGGGCGGTACAGGCCGGTGCGGAAGAACTCGTCCAGCACGTCGTTCTCGTTGGTGGCGAGCACCAGCCGGCGGATGGGCAGACCCATGCTGCGGGCGACGTGGCCCGCGCAGATGTTGCCGAAATTCCCGGAGGGAACGGCGAAGGAGACCTCCTCGTCGTTCGAGCGCGTGGCCGCGAAGTAGCCCCGGAAGTAGTACACCACCTGGGCCACCAGGCGCGCCCAGTTGATGGAATTGACCGTGCCGATCCGGTAGCGGGCCTTGAAGTCCAGGTCCGCGGAGACCTGCTTCACGATGTCCTGGCAGTCGTCGAACACCCCGCGTACCGCAAGGTTGAACACGTTGGCGTCCGCGAGCGAGTACATCTGCGCCGTCTGGAACGCGCTCATCTTGCCGTAGGGCGAGAGCATGAAGATGCGCACGCCGCGCTTGCCGCGCACCGCGTACTCCGCGGCGGAGCCCGTGTCGCCGGAGGTGGCCCCGAGGATGTTCAGGGTCTCGCCGCGCCGCCCGAGCTCGTGCTCGAACAGGTTGCCGAGCAGCTGCATCGCGACGTCCTTGAACGCGAGGGTCGGCCCGTTCGAGAGCTGCAGCAGGTGCAGCCCGGGCTCGAAGGTGCGCAGCGGCGTGATGGCCTCCGAGCCGAAGGCCCGGGCGGTGTAGGTCCGCTCGACGATCCCCCGCAGGTCCCCGGCAGGGATGTCGTCGATGAAGCGCGAGAGCACCTCGAAGGCGAGCTCCCGGTACCCGAGGCCCCGCCACGCGGCGAGCGTGGCGCGGTCCACCGGCGGGTAGCCCTCGGGGACCGTGAGGCCGCCGTCGGGCGCGAGGCCCTCCAGGAGGATGTCGCAGAACGGCAGAGGCGGCATCCCGCCCCGGGTGGATACGTAGCGCATGAAAGCCAGTATATCCCGGCCGGGCGGGGACTCCTCAGCTGAGGAACAGCCGGTACGCCGGGTTGCCCGTCTCCTCCTCCCGGGGATAGCCGAGGTCGGCCAGGAACTTCTGGAACCGCCCCGCGTCCGCGGGCGGGACCTGCACCCCCACGAGCACCCGCCCGTAGTCCGCGCCGAGGTTCCGGTAGTGGAAGAGGCTGATGTTCCAGCGCGAGCCCATCTGGGTCAGGAAGTGCAGCAGCGCCCCGGGGCGCTCGGGGAACTCGAAGCGGTACAGGACCTCGTCCACCACCTCGGGGGCCCGCCCGCCCACCATGTAGCGGACGTGCAGCTTCGCCATCTCGTTGTCCGACAGGTCGAGGACCGCATAACCCTTCGCGCGCAGCTCGCCCACGAGCCGATCCTTGTCGGCCCGCCCCTCGCGCAGCTCAATCCCTGCGAAGACGTGGGCCCGGCTCGCGCTCGCGTAGCGGTAATTGAACTCCGTGATGCTGCGGTGGCCGATCGCCTCGCAGAAGCTCCGGAAGCTCCCCGGCTCCTCCGGGATGGTGACGGCGAGGAGGGCCTCGCGCTGCTCGCCGGTCTCGGCGCGCTCCGCGATGTAGCGCAGCCGGTCGAAGTTGATGTTCGCCCCGGAGTCGATGGCGACGAGGTCCGCCCCGCGCAGCCCCTCGCGCTCGACGTATTTCTTCAGGCCGGCCACGGCCAGGGCGCCGGCGGGCTCCGCGACGGAGCGCGTCTCGTCGAAGATGTCCTTGATGGCGGCGCAGATCTCGTCGCCGGTCACGAGCAGCACCTCGTCGACCGCCTCGCGGCAGACCCGGAAGGGCTCCTCCCCAACCTGGCGCACCGCCACGCCGTCGGCGAAGATGCCCACGGACTCGAGGACGACCCGCTTCCCGGCGGCCAGCGCCCGCTCGAGGCTCGGCGCGTCGTCGGGCTCCACTCCGATCACCTTCACCTCGGGCCAGAAGGTCTTCACGTAGGCGGCGATCCCGGCGATGAGCCCGCCGCCGCCGACCGGCACGAAGATCGCGTGCAGCGGCCCGGGGTGCTGGCGCAGGATCTCCATCGCCACGGTGCCCTGGCCCGCGATGACCTCCGGGTCGTCGTAGGGGTGCACGAAGGTCATCCCCTCGCGCCAGGCGATCTGCGCCGCGTGCTCGTAGGCCTCGTCGTAGGCGCCGCCGTGGAGCACGGCCTCGCCCCCCAACCGGCGCACCGCCGCGACCTTGATGGCGGGGGTCGTCTCCGGCATCACGATGAGGGCGCGGATGCCGAGCCGGCGGGCCGACAGCGCCACGCCCTGGGCGTGGTTGCCCGCCGAGGCGGTGATCACGCCCCGCGCCCGCCCCTCCGGCGACAGGCCCGCGATCTTGTTGTAGGCCCCCCGGATCTTGAACGAGAACACCGCCTGCAGGTCCTCGCGCTTGAGGAAGACCGCGTTGCCGAGGCGCGCCGAGAGCAGCCGCGCCGCCTCGAGGGGCGTCTCCCGGGCCACGTCGTAGACCCGGGACTTCAGGATGCGCTCGATGTACTGGAGGGGCATTGGGGGGGGCTTCGCCGAAGGGGCCTATACTGCAAAGATGGCATGTCCGGCACCCACGAGGAAGCGATCATGACGCAGGACGACAAGAAGAAGGCGGCGGCCCAGGCGGCCCTCGAGTATGTCGCGGACGACGCCGTGATCGGGGTCGGCACGGGGAGCACCGCGAACCATTTCATCGAGCTGCTCGCCTCCCTGCGCAGGCGCATCGAGGGCACGGTGGCGAGCTCCGATGCCACCGCGGCGCGCCTGCGCCGCCACGGCATCCCGGTCTACGACCTGAACGGCGTGGGCAGCGTCCCGGTGTACGTGGACGGCGCCGACGAGGCGGACCGCAACCTGCGGCTGGTGAAGGGCGGCGGCGGCGCGCTCACCCGGGAGAAGATCCTCGCCGCGGCGGCGGAGAAGTTCGTGTGCATCGCGGACGACTCCAAGCTCGTCGCCGTTCTCGGCAAGTTCCCCGTGCCGGTCGAGGTCATTCCCATGGCACGCAGCTACGTGGCCCGGCAGATCGTCAGGCTCGGCGGCAACCCCATCTGGCGTGACGGCTTCGTCACCGACAACGGCAACGTCGTCCTCGACGTCTACAACCTGAACCTCACCGACCCGGTGGCGGTCGAGGCCGAGTTGAACCAGATCACGGGCGTGGTCACGAACGGGGTCTTCGCGCGCCGCCCTGCGGACGTGCTGATCCTCGGCACGGACGAGGGCGTACGCACGCTCACCTGAATCCGCCCCCGGACCCTGTGGGGGCCTGGCCCGCAGCTCCCGCGGGCCCCCGCCGCGCCCTGGGGCACCGGCGCGCCCCAGGGGCCCCGGGGCATCCCGGTCTGGGGGCCCGGTGGTGTCGGTAGGCTTTACAGTGCCGCGCTTCCTCTGGCCCGTCCGCGGTGTCCGCCCCAACGCCCGGCCCCCGGGCCGGTTTTCCCCGGGGGCCCACGGCCCCCGCGGCTCCCCGGCGCCCTGCCCGGCCACCGCCCCCTGTCGCCGGGCCTGACAGGCCGCCCCGGTCCCTGCGCCGCCCCACTCTGCAACGCACTGTGAAGGGCCTGTTTTTTGCGAACGGGCCCGCAATTTGCTCTTATCCCTGTTTGCGCTCCCCATTTGCGCGGCATCGAGGGCACACGCGACCTCCCGCAGGTCGCACCGAGCGATGGACCCCCGCCAGCGATTGCACGTCGTCGTCATCGACCGCTCGGACTCCGGCGCCGACGAGCTGCTCGCGGTCCTGCGCCAGGGGGGGTACGCCATCTCGGGCGCGGTGGTGGACAACCCGGCGGCGCTTGCCGAGGCGCTGCGCGAACGCCCCTGGGACCTGGTCCTCGCGACCCAGCGCGTCCCCGGCTTCGGCATCCCGCGCGCGCTGACCGTGCTGCGCACCACCCACCGGGACCTCCCCCTGGTGGGGGTGGCACCCGCCCGCCGCCAGGGGGAGGACGTCGCCCTGCTCGCCCTGGGGGCGCGGGACGTCGTCGACCCCACGAACCGCGACCACCTCCTCGCCGTGGTGCGCAGGGAGGTGGCCTCCCTCGAGGACCGGCGGCGCCTGCGGCGCCTGGAGCGCCTCCACGGGCTGCGCCCGGACCGGCCCGCGCAGGGTGGCCTCACCGGCGCCGAGGCGCCCCACCGGCTCCCCGGTTCGGAGGGCGGGCCCGCGGACGGGAACGGCTGGTCGAACCTCCCCGGCCCCGGGGAAGCCGGGCGCGACTACCTGACGGGCCTGCCCAACCGGGGCTACTTCCTCGAGGCCCTCACCCGCTACCTCGACCGCCCGCCGACGGAGCGCACCGGCGGCCACCTGGTCCTGGTGGAGCTCGAGAATTTCCGCTCCCTGCGGCAGTCCGGGGGCATCACGACCTGTGACGCGATCGTGGCGGAGTTGTCCGAGGTGGTGCGGCGGGAGGTCCCCCCGGGTCGCCTCTTCGCGCGCTTCGGCGACCACAGTTTCGCGATCCTCACCGTGGACGACGACGCGGGGCGGGTGGACCAGCGGGCCGAGCGCGTCCGGGCCGCGATCAAGGCGACGGTGACCGAGGTCGGGGGCCAGTTCTTCGCGACGACGGCGAGCCTCGGCATCGCCGCCGTCACCCCCGGCGTCTCCGACCTGCGGGTCGTCCTGAGCCGGGCCGACCAGGCCTGCCGGCGCGCCATCCTGGCGGGGGGCAACCAGGTCCGGCGCTTCGAGGCCAACGCCGGCGACGGGGCGGGCAGCCTGCGCCGGACCGTCGCCCCGGACGTCGTCTGGAACGCACTCGGCGACGACCGTCTGGCCCTGTGGTATCAACCCGTCATCCCGCTGCACGGCCAGCCGAGGCCCTTTTACCAGACGCAGCTGCGCATGCTGGACCGCCAGGGCAACCCCTTCCCGCTGGACCCCTTCGAGTGCATGGGCTCCGACGGCGAGCTCGCCATGAAGCTCGATTTCTGGGTGGTGGAGCGGGCGCTCGCCGAGGCCCAGGCCCAGCGCGCCGCCGGCATCGAGCCGACCATGCTGGTCCGCCTCTCGGACTCGGCGATCGAGAGCAAGGCGGTACCCCTGCACCTCAGCCGCCTGCTGCACCGCAACCAGCTGGACGGGGGCCAGTTCGTCTTCGAGGTGCGGGAGACCGCCGCGCGCCGTCAGGTCCGCTTCGCCCAGGCCTTCGTCAGCGCGCTCCAGCGCCTGGGCTGCGCCGCGGCCATCGCCGACGACGCGGGGCCGCGGACCTCGGGCCTGAGCCTCGTGCACCACGTGGACGCCCGCTACGTGCGCCTCGGCAGCGGCTTCGTCGAGGGCCTCGCCCGCAACGAGCAGCGCCGGGTCGCCCTGCGGTCCTTCCAGGACAACGCCCGCCGCCTGGAGCGGGTCACCATCGCCAGCGGCATCGAGGAGGCGAGCGGCCTGGCGGTCCTGTGGCACTGCGGCGTGGACTACGCCCAGGGCGACTACATCCAGGAGCCCCGCCCGGGGCTGGAGTACGACTTCGAGGCGAGCCTCGCCTGAGGCCCGGCGCGCGCCCGGGCGAAGGCAGCGCGCTCCCCGCCCCCCTCGGCCCACCCTGCCCACCCCTCCCACCCTGCCCCCACGGCCCGCACAGCGGGCTTTGCACTACAATGGGGCCAGGCATTCGCACCCCGCAGGGCACCGACCGTGAACACACCACGCCACGCGCTTCTCCTCCCCGCATCGATCCTCGTCACGGCGCTCGCCGGATGTTCCTGGGTGACGCTCTCCCCCGGCGGCGAGAGGGTGCGCCTGATGAAGCCCGAGGAGGTCACCGTCTGCCAGAAGCTCGGGCGCACGACGGCGACCACGAGCACCACCGTGCTCGGCTTCATCGGCCGCAGCTACCCCACGGTCGCCGAGGAGGTGCAGCAGCTCGGCCGCAACGAGGCCGCAAAGATGGGGGGTGACTCGATCGCGCCCGAGGGCGGCATCGAGGGCGGGCGCCAGACCTTCGGCGTCTACCGCTGCATCGGGTCGGTCGAACGTTCCGGGGGGAGCGGGTCTGCGGTGACCCGGCCGCTGCCGCAATGACGTCCCCCGCCGGCGGACTGAACGTCCAGCGTCTGCTCGAGCCCGGCTTCTACCCCCACCCGGTGCGCGGCCTGCGCCTGGTGGAGACCCACATCTCCTGGGTCTTCCTCACCGGCGACTACGCCTACAAGGTCAAGAAACCGCTCGACCTGGGCTTCCTCGACTTCAGCACGCTCGAGAAGCGCGCCCACTGCTGCCGGGAGGAGTTGCGCCTGAACCGGCGGCTCGCGCCCTCGCTGTACCTGGACGTCGTGGCCCTCACCGGCACACCGGAGGCGCCGGTGCTCGGGGGCCCGGGCGAGCCCGTGGAATACGCCGTCAAGATGCGCCAGTTCGACGAGGCGGGGCTGCTCGACCGGCTGATCGCCGGCGGCGAGCTCCCGCCGGAGCGCATCGACCGCATCGCCCGCATCGCGGCCGACTTCCACGCCCGCGCCGAGCGGGCCCCCGCAGAGAGCGACTTCGGCACACCCGAGCGCGCCCATCACCCCGTCGCCGAGAACTTCGTCCAGACCCTGGCGCTCGTCTCGGGGCCGGACGTGGTGGTGCGCCTCGAGGGTCTGCAGGCGGCGAGCGAGGAGGCCTACCGGCGGCTCGCGCCCCGCATGGCCGCGCGGCGCCGGGACGGTTTCGTCCGCGAGTGCCACGGCGACATGCACCTCGGCAACATGGCCCTGGTGGACGGCGACGTCGCGATCTTCGACGGGATCGAGTTCAACGCGAACCTGCGCTGGATCGACGTCATGAGCGAGGTCGCGTTCCTGTGCATGGACCTGGAGCAGCGCGGCCGGCCTGACTATGCCTGGCGCTTCCTCAACGCCTACCTCGAGCGCACCGGCGACTACGCGGGTCTCTCCCTGCTGCACTACTACCAGGCCTACCGGGCCATGGTGCGCGCCAAGGTGACCGCCATCCGCCTGGCGCAACCGGGGCTGTCCGCGGGCGACCGGGCGGCCGCCGAGGCGTCCTTCCTCGGCTATCTCAGCCTCGCCGAAGGGTACACCGCTGCGGGGCGGCCCTTCCTCGCCATCACCCGGGGCCCCTCCGGCGTCGGCAAGAGCTGGCTCGCGGGAGGCCTGGCCGAGCGCCTGGGGGCGGTGCGCGTCCGGTCCGACGTGGAGCGCAAGCGGCTGGCGAACCTGGCGCCCGACGCGCCGTCGGGGTCGGGCTTCGACACCGGGATCTACACCCGCGAGATGAGCCAGGCGACCTACGCGCGGCTGGCGGAGCTGGCGCGGGAGGTGGCGTCCGCCGGGCTGCCCGTCGTCGCCGACGCCGTGTTCCTCGAGCGTGCCCACCGGGAACCCTTCGCGGCGATCGCCGGGGAGCTGGGGATACCGTTCCTCGTCCTCGACCTGACGGCCCGGCGCGAGACCCTCCGGGCCCGCCTGACCGAACGGGAGGGGACCGGGGGGGACGCCTCCGAGGCCACCGCCGCGGTGGTGGACCGGCAGCTCGAGGCCTGGCGTCCGTTGGACGCGGACGAGGCGGGGGTGGCCCTGCCGATCGACGCCAGCGACACGGTGGACCTGGGTGCGCTGGCGGGCGAGATCGGACGCCGGCGTTGAAGGCCTGCGGTGAGGACGCCTTGCGGGCCCGCGACCTCGGCCCTGCCGTGAGCCACGCGTCGGGCACCGAGCCCACCGTCCGCGTCGGGACCTCCGGCTGGAGCTTTCGCCACTGGCAAGGCCCCTACTACCCTGCGGACCTCCCCGCGGACGAGTGGCTCCCGCACTACGCCCGGGACTTCCACGCGGTCGAGGTCAACAGCACGTTCTACGGGCTCCCCGAGGAAGCGACCTTCGCCGCCTGGCGGGCCCGGACGCCGGAAGACTTCCTGTTCGCGCTGAAGGCCCCGCGCACCGTCACGCACCTGCACAAGCTGCGCAACTGCACCGAGCCGCTCACCGCCTTTCTCGCCCGGGCCCGCCTCCTCGGCCCGAAGCTCGGGCCTGTCCTGTTCCAGCTGCCGCCGCGCTGGCACGCGAACCCGAGCCGGCTGGCGGAGGTGCTCGCCCTCCTCCCCGCGGGCCTGCGGTCCGCCTTCGAATTCCGTGACCCGAGCTGGCACCAGGAGGAGGTCTACGCCGTGCTGCGCGCACACAACGCCGCCTTCTGCGTCTTCGACGCCGGCGGGGTCACCACGCCGCTGGTCACGACCGCCGACTTCGTCTACGTACGCCTGCACGGGCCGGGAGCCTCACCCTACGCCGGCAGCTACGGCGAGGCGCAACTGCGGGACTGGGCTGCCAAGGCCCGCCAATGGGCGGGAAGAGGCCAGAAGGACGTCTTCCTGTTCTTCGACAACGACCAGGCGGGGTATGCCGTGCGCAACGCCGCCGGCATGCGCAAGTATCTGGAGGAGGACCTGCGCTCCGCGCCGCCCGCGGCCTTCGCCGGCGCCGCCGAGGGCGGTTAGGCAGGCGCGGTCTCCGGTCATCGTGGACGGCTGACAGGCCGATGGGCCGATGGGCCGATGGGCCGATGGGCCGATGGAGCGCGTAACCCGAGCAGAGACAGGGCAGGACCACACCACTATGGACAGCGACAGCCAGGAGCACCACATCGCCTTCGGCCCCATCCCCTCCCGGCGCCTGGGACAGAGCCTCGGCATCAACCACATCCCGGCCAAGACCTGCAGTTACGGCTGCCGGTACTGCCAGGTGGGGCCGACCACGCACCGCAGCGTCGAGCCCCGGGACTTCTTCCCGCCCGAGGAGATCCTGCGGGCCGTCTCCGAGCACCTGCGGAAGGTCCGCGAGAGCGGCGGGCGGGTCGACTACCTGAGCTTCGTCCCGGACGGCGAGCCCACCCTGGACAGCCGTCTGGGGGAGAGCATCCGGGCTCTCCGGCCCCTCGGCATCCCGATCGCGGTGATCACGAACAGCAGCCTTCTCTGGCGCGAAGAGGTCCGCGCCCGGCTCGCCGACGCGGATCTGGTCTCGGTCAAGGTGGACACGGTGGACGAGGACGCCTGGCGGCGGGTCGACCATCCCCACGGCGCGCTGTCCCTGCCCGTCATCCTGCAGGGGATCCGGGACTTCGCGCACGGTTTCCGCGGCAAGCTCTACTCGGACACGATGCTGATCGCGGGGGTCAACGACGACGAGGACCGGGTCACTGCGACCGCCGATTTCCTCGCCGAGATCCACCCGCACACCGCCTACCTCGCCGTGCCGGTGCGCCCCACTGCGGCGTCGGCGGTCCGGGGCGCGGACGCGCCCGCCCTCGCGCGGGCACGGGCCATCTTCCTGGAGCGCCTGCCGCGGGTCGAGGTGCTCGCCGGGCACGAGACCCAGGACTTCGCCCACAGCGGCGACGCCCGCTCCGATCTCCTCGCCATCACGGCCGTGCACCCCATGCGGGAGGTGGCCGTGCGTCGCCTGCTCGCCCAGGACCACGCCGACTGGGGCCTGGTGGAGTCCCTCCTTGCCGAGGGCGCCCTCGAGGTCCTGGAGCGCGACGAACTGCGCTTCTACCGCCGGCGGCTCCCGCGCTGACGGTCACCCCGGGCACCCAGCACGATGGCGGCCACCTGTGCGGCGACCTCCTGAGGGCTGCGTTTCACATCGCCTTCCCACACCCGCAGCACGGTCCAGCCCTCATCCTCCAGCAGAGCAGCATTCTCCGCGTCCCGCTCCCGGTTGTAGGCGATCTTCGCCGTCCAATACGACGCATTGCCGCCCTTTGCGAGACGAGCCTCTCGCAGCTCCCAGTCGCGCCCATGCCAGAAATCGCCGTCGATGAACACAGCCACCCGTGCAGGCGGGAAGACCAAGTCGGGGCAGCCGTGAAGTTCGCGCCGGTGCAGCCTGTATCGCAGGCCCAGTCTCCAGAGGCGCCGTCGCAGCAGGAGCTCGGCCGCCGTGTCCTTGCTCCGATTCGCGCTTTTTGCCCTGGATGCAGGAGCCGACGAGGAGACCAATCCGTTGGATGCCCGCGTCCGTTGAAAATCGAGGCGGTACTCGCCCACGCTGGTCTTCGACCGCAGGATGTTCTTGCACTCGATGGCGATATCAGCCCCACCCCGGAGCGCGACCAACACGTCAGGCCCACCTTCGGCCCTCAGGCGACGGCAGGTGGAGGTCTCCGGGTAGGTTTGCAGCGTCCGGACCAAGTGTTCCTCGGCGACCCAGCCGCGGACGGCCATCTTGAGTCGCGGGGCGCTCTGGATCAGGTCCAGGATCTCCGTTTCGCTGAGCTGGAGCTTCTTCGCCAGCCCGTGCAAGTTGTCAGGCGGCAGCTTCGGAGTCCGACCGTGCACCATCGCCAGACCCTCATGAACCGAAAGACTCGCCAGTTTCTCGGCCAGCAACTGACGGTACCCCGCGTCGAGCCCCTTAGCTGCCCGCTCCATACGGACGTAGCGGAGAAAGGCCCCCGGTAGCCCTCCGACGAGCACCTCCACGGGCTGGGCGATGCCCCTGACACTCCGGCTTGCTCGCTCCCAGGCGGCCCAGCCGTGCCGCCGGATCAGCTCTACATGCTCGTCCTTGAGCTCAATCGAGATGAAGAATCGCGTGGGACTGTGCAGGACGGGATCGGCACCTACGAAGCAGCCTTCCACAGGGTCGATGCCGACAAGAACCGTCGTGTAGAGCTCGTACGGGTCCTGCCAGAGCACATGGAGCTCGGACGTATTAGGCCCGTATTTCAGGCTGGAACCGTCGCTCGTCGGGTGGTCGGTTTTTCGTCTGCCGTCGATTGGCCAGGAACGCGCACGCAATCACGCCCATTCGCTCGCCGTCCGGTGCCTCAAAGGAAATCCGAAACGGAGCTTCGTCTGGAACCGAGCAGTGCAGGACGCGACAACCACTGGCTTCGAGAGCCCCGGTCATGAACGACAGCAGAGGCTCTCGGTCCCGCCGGCTGACTGAGTATCGAGAGTAGTCCAGCATCCCCCGGCCCCTCCCCGCTAGCGGGAGACCAGCGACGGGGCTGTCCTCAAGCTTGCCCGTCTGCCTTTTCCGGTTCCCGGATGAGGGGCATGGACCCCCGCGAGGTACCAGTACTTTTCGGGCACGGCATTGCTGTCAGGCGACACGACAAACTGACCCCCTGACGACACGAGAAATTGCCCCCCTTCGCGGAAGGAAGGTCCAAGTGCACGAAGCGGTTGCGCAATCTCACCGGCCCGAGTGGAACGACGGGGGCAGGCGATGCAGACGCCTGAGGAGGTCCGGGCGATGCTCAAGCTGGCGTCGCTGGGTTGGGGTGCCAAGCGCATCGCCCGGGAGATGGGGCGCCGCCGCCCGGTCTCTCCTACAATCGGGGCCTTCCTTAGCCACCCCGGGTCACACCATGTCCACGCTCGACAACGTCACCGTTCTCCCCAAGGCCAACGTCTACTTCGACGGCAAGTGCGTCTCACACACCGTCGAGCTCCCCGACGGCACGAAGAAATCGGTGGGGGTCATCTTCCCGTCGATGCTCACCTTCCGCACCGGGGTGCCGGAGCTCATGGAGACCGTGGCGGGTGACTGCCGCGTGCGGATCGAGGGCGAGAGCGAGTGGCGTACCTACGGGGCGGGCGAATCCTTCCGCGTTCCCGGCAACACCCGCTTCGACATCGAGGTGGCCGGCGCACCCTATCACTACGTCTGCCACTTCCTGCCGGCGGAGTAAGGCGATCAGCGCCGCTCAGGGCAGGAAGTCTTCGGGGCGGCTGCCGGCGAGGAGTCCGTCGACCGCCCGGAAATGGCCGTCGTAGGTGAACAGGGCGAATCCGTGCTCGAGTGCCGTCGCTGCAATCCAGAGGTCGTTGGTGGGGATGGGCTGTCCCTTGCGCCGCAGGGCCGCGAAGACCGAGGCGTAGAACCCTGCAGTCGCCTCGCTAACCGGCAACACGACAACCCGGGGAGACTCGAGAAAAGCGGCCAACTCGGCCCGGTTACGCTCGGCTCGAGCCCCGAGGACGAAGCCGCCGAGCAACTCACCGAGCACGACCGTGCTCACCCCCAGGAAATCGGCCATCTGCACGATGTCCCGCGCGCCCGGCTCGCCCCGCTTGAACGCGGCGTAGGCATTGGTATCGACCAGGATGCGCTTCATCGCCAGAGCGATTCGTCAATCTGCTCGAAGGCCGCGAGGGCGTCGGCAAACTCCCGGGCGTCCGTCTCGGACCAGGTCCCGGCCAGATGGTCCAGGTCATGGTGCCGCTCGCCCCGGCTTCTCGGCACCAGCCCGAGCCCCCGGCGCAGCAGTTCCAGGGCATGGCGGTTGACGCTCACGCCCCGGGACTGCGCCGCCTGCTTCAGGCGGGCTGAGGTCTCTTCATCGAGTCCCCGGAGGGTCAGGTTGGACATGCCATCACTCTATAGCCTCAGAATGATTGCACATCATGCCAACACCCCCCGCAGGAGACAAGCCGGCAGCGGGGCAGGCGGGAACTCCACCCATTGGCCAGCCCCTTCAGGTGGATGTCCCTGAGGTCCGTGGGGCCGGGGGTGATCGACAGCCGCTAGAGCAGCACCCGCTCGATCCCGCCGCTCTTCACGCGCTCGAGGAACCGCTCTTGCCAGTCCTCGCCCAGGCGGTAGCGGGCGAGCTCGGTGACGATGTAGTCGGGCTCGAGGTCCACCTCGTCCCGGTAGCGCGACAGCCCCTGCAGGCAGCCCGGACAGGTCGTGAGGACCTTGAGCCGGCCGGTCTGGCCCTGCTGGTCGAGGCGGGCGATGCCCTTCTCGATCTCCTCCTGCTTGCGGAAACGCACCTGGGTGGCGATGTCGGGACGGGAGATCGCGAAGCTGCCGGCCTCGCCGCAGCAGCGGTCCGTGAGCACCACCGGCTGGCCCATCAGCTTGCTCGCCAGCGCGACGGCGTTCTGGGTCGTGATCGGGGTGTGGCAGGGGTCGTGGTAGAGGTAGCGCACCCCTTTCACCCCGTCGAGCGCCACGCCCTTCTCGGCCAGGTACTCGTGGATGTCGAGCAGCCGGGAGCCCGGGAAGATCTGCTGCAGCTGGTAGGTCTGCAGCTGCCCCAGGCAGGTCCCGCAGGAGACCAGGACGGTCTTGATGTCCAGGTAGTTGAGCGTGTTGGCCACGCGGTGGAAGAGCACCTGGTTGCCGGTCGACACGCGGGTCGCGGTCGCCTTGTCGCCCCCCGCCGCCTGGGGGTAGCCGCAGCAGAGGTAGCCCGGTGCGAGCACGGTCTCGACCCCGAGCTCGTAGAGCATCGCGAGCGTGGCGAGGCCCACCTGGCTGAAGAGCCGGTCCGAGCCGCAGCCCGGGAAGTAGAAGACGCCCCCCGACTCCTCGCTCGCCCGGGCCGGGTCGCGCAGGATGGCGACGTAACGCTCGTCCTCCACCCCGAGGAGCGAGCGCATGGGCTGGCTCGGGACGCTCGCCGGCATGGGGCGCTTGACGAGGTGCACGACCTGCTCCCGGATGCCGGGGGCCCCGGTGGTCGCCGGCGGCAGCGCGCCCTTGCCGGTCCACTGGAGCTTCGAGGCCAGGGTCGTGGCGAGGCGCTGGGTCGCGTAGCCCCACTCGATGAGCCCCTTGCGCAGCACCTTCACCGCGCCCGGGGTGCTCGCGTTCAGGAACTTCATCGAGACCCAGGTCCCGGGGCTGAACCGCTTCTGCCCGCGGGCCTTGAGGATCTCCCGCATGCGCACGGTGACCTCGCCGAAATTGATGTCGACGGGACAGGGCTTCTCGCACTTGTGGCAGATGGTGCAGTGCTCGGCCACGTCGTTCATCGCGGCGAAGTGGTGCAGCGAGATCCCCCGCCGGGTCTGCTCCTCGTAGAGGAAGGCCTCGATGATCTGGCCGGTGGCGAGGACTTTGTTGCGCGGCGAATAGAGCAGGTTCGCCCGCGGCACGTGGGTGGTGCAGACCGGCTTGCACTTCCCGCAGCGCAGGCAGTTGCGGACCATGTCGTTCAGCTCGCCGAGCTCGCTCGCCTCGAGCAGCAGGGCCTCCTGCTGCACCAGGCGCAGACTGGGGGTGTAGGCGTTCGCCAGCCCCGAGCCCACAGCGAGCTTGCCCCGGTTGAAGCGGCCCTCGGGGTCGACCTCGGCCTTGTAGCGGGCGAAGGCCTCCAGCACCTCGGGGTCGGCGTAGGCCATCTTGGTGAGACCGATCCCGTGCTCGCCGGAGATCACGCCCCCGAGGGAGCTGGCGAGCTCCATCACCCGGTCGACGATCCGGTCGGCCTCGCGCAGCATCTCGTAGTCGTTCGAGAACACCGGGATGTTCGTGTGCACGTTGCCGTCGCCGGCGTGCATGTGGGTCGCCACGAACAGGCGGCTCGAACGGATCTCCGCGTGGATCGCGTCCAGGCGCCGGCGCACGCCGTCGAACTCCCGCCCCTGGAATACCTCCTTCAGGGGGCGCTCCACCTCCTGGCGATAGGAGACCCGCAGGTCGCGGCGCTGCAGGAGGTCGAAGAGCCGGTCGCCCTCGCGCATGCGCTCGCGCACCGCCGGCTCCAGCAGGTCGGAGAGCGACGCCGCGGGCACGTCCAGGTGGTCGAGGAAGGTGCTCCAGCGCGTGCGGACCCGGGCCAGGGCCTCGCGGGCCGCGCCGCGCTTCGCCGCGAGGATCGCGTCGGCCTCGGCGCTGGCCTCGAGGTCGGGCGTCTCGCGCAGCTCCGGCATGTCGCCCGCCAGGTAGGCGTCGACGGCGTCCACCATGCGCAGCTTGTTGCGCGCGGACTGCTGGATGTTGATGCGCTCGAGGCCGTCGCTGTAATCGCCGAGGCGCTCCAGCGGGATGACCACGTCCTCGTTGATCTTGAAGGCGTTGGTGTGCGCGGCGATGGCGGAGACGCGCGAGCGCTCGTGCCAGAAGCGGTGTCGCGCCTCGGCGCTCACCGCGACAAACCCCTCGGCGGCGCGGGCGTTGGCGAGCTTCACCACCTGGGAGGCGGCCCGCGCCACGGCGTCCTCGTCGTCGCCGGCCACGTCGAGCAGCAGGACCATCTTCGGCCGGTCGGGCCGCGGGGCCTTCGTGGTGTAGCGCACCGCGCGCACGTAGCGCTCGTCCATGTGCTCCATGCCGGCGCAGAACACACCCGGCTCCTGGTCGAGGAACCGCTTGGTCTCGACGATCGCCGGCACCGCATCCTTGACCGTGCCGAAGAATTCGAGGCAGACCGTGCGCAGGTGCTTCGGCTTCGTGTGCAGGACGAACACCGCCGAGGTGATGAGCCCGTCGCAGCCTTCCTTCTGCACCCCGGGGAGACCACCGAGGAACTTGTTGGTGACGTCCTTGCCGAGGCCCGGGCGGCGGATCTCGGCCGCGGGGATGCGCAGCACCCTGGACTCGCCCTGGGGCGCGCGCCCGTCGGACCGGTAGCGGGTTACCCGGAACTCACCGTGCCCCAGGTCGTGGATCTTGCCGAGGTTGTGGTTCAGGCGCTCGACCTCGAGCCAGGCCCCGTCGGGCATCACCATGCGCCAGGAGACCAGGTTGTCGAGGGCGCAGCCCCAGGCCACGGCCTTCTTGCCCCCGGCGTTCAGCGAGATGTTCCCGCCGATGGTGGAGGAGTCCTGGGAGGTCGGGTCCACCGCGAAGACGTAACCCGCGGCGTCCGCCGCCTCCGCCACCCGCTTGGTGACCGCGCCGGCCCCGACCCGCACGATCGGCACGGGCCGATCGACGCCCGGGATCGGCCTGAGCTCCGGGCGGCCCACCGCATCCAGCTTTTCGGTGTTGATGACGGCGGTCTCGGCGTAGAGCGGCACCGCCCCGCCCGTGTAGCCCGTGCCGCCGCCACGCGGGATGACGGTCAGCCCGCTCTCGACGCAGGCCGCGATCACCCGCGGGACCTCCTCTTCGGTGTCGGGGGCCACGACCACGAACGGGAGCTCCACCCGCCAGTCGGTGGCGTCCGTGACGTGGCACACGCGCGCGTAGCCGTCGAACTGGACGTTGTCCTTGCGGGTCACCCGGGACAACCGGCGCATCGCCTCCCGGCGCAACTCCTGCTGCCGCCCGAGCCAGCTCTCGAACCGGCCCACGGCCTCGCGGGCGCTCGCCGCCAGCTGGAGCGCGAGCGTGTTGCCGGAGGCCCGGGCCACGATCTGGTCGAGCCGGTGGTGCAGGGCGTGCACGAGCGAGGCCCGGCGCTTCGGGCTCTCCAGCATGTCGTCCTGGATGAAGGGATTGCGCTGGATGACCCACATGTCACCCAGGACCTCGAAGAGCATCCGCGCCGACCGCCCGGTGCGGCGCTGGCCGCGGAGCTCGTTCAGCACCTCCCACATGGGCTCGCCGAGGATCCGGATGACGATCTCCCGGTCCGAGAACGACGTGTAGTTGTACGGGATCTCGCGAATGCGAGGAGCCTCGACGGTTTCGTTCATCTGGATTGACCTCGAAGGGTCGCGGGCGGAGCCCGCGCTTACCAGGGGGCGACCTGGTTCATGAAGTTCAGCGGTCGGCCGACGTCGCGCGAGAGCAGCCCCATGCTGATCGACATGCTCTTCATGTGCTCGCTCATGGCAGCCGTGTTGGCCACCATCGGATCGAGCGCGTGCAGACGGCCCGCCATCACGGCCATGTGGGCTTCCATGCGGTCCATCTCAGAGACCATGGCGCCAGTGTTGCCTGCCATGACCCCGGTGTCTCCCTTCATCGCTGCCACCTGCTGGTCCATGGCGCGCAGGTCGTTGCCCATCCCCGCGACGGTGGCGCTCATGCCCGAGATGGTCTCGACCAGCTGGTCGATGCTCTGGGAAACCGCCCCCAGGTGCCGGTTCATCTGCAGGTCCACGTTGGCCGAGAGCGCGCGGATGTCCCGCACGAGGACGTACGCGAGGACCAGCCCGGAGGCGGCGAGCGCGAAGAAGGAGAGGAGGGATGCGTAGACCACGATCTCGAAGCGGCGCGTCCCGGGCTCCGGGAGCCCGGCGAAGGGCCTCGCGCGGGCCTCGAGAGCGCCACCCTGCGGCGCGGGTGAAGCTGCCTCCGAACGGCTCGTATCGGTCTGGATGTGTGCCATGGGGTATCCGGGTGGCGCCGCCCGCTGCCACCTGTCGTTCGATCATGCCAACAGGCCCCGGCGACTACAAGGCGAGCGGCGCGGTTCGGTCCCCGGCGGACCGGTCCCCGCGGGGGGGCGGGAGACGGCCCACCGGGAGAAATGTTGCCCCAGGTCAAAGACATGCCGGGGGACATGATTCACGTTGCCGATGCCATTCGGACGACCGGGGGTCAGGGAGGTTTTCGATGCGCAACAAGAAGCTGTCTGGAGCGATCGCCGTGGGCGCCCTCGTCGCGAGCGCCTCGGTCATGGCCGCCGTGAGCGACGGGACGGTGGTCTCCAACACCTGCAGCGGCTGCCACGGCACGAACGGCGCCAGCGTCGGCGCGACGCCCAACATCGGGGGTCTCCCTGAGGCCTACCTGGCCTCGACCATGGCCGCCTACAAGGACGGCACCCGCTTCGCCACGGTCATGAATCGCGTGGCCAGGGGCTACGACCAGGGGCAGCTCCTGGACACCGCGAAGTTCTTCGCGGCCAAGCCCTGGGTCCCGAGCAGCTCGACGGGTAACGCCAAGCTCACCGAGCGGGGCAAGCAGGTCCACGGGGCCAGCGGCTGCGCGGGCTGCCACGGGGCGAACGGGGTAGCGCTGGTGCCGACCTTCCCACGCATCGCCGGACAGGCGGCGGATTATCTCCGCTTCCAGATGCGCGACTACAAGGACGCCGGCAAGCCGATCCCGCCCGCCGCCACGCCCATGCGCGGGATGCTCGCCGCGGTGAGCGACGAGGACATCGAGGCGCTCGCCGCGTTCTACGCCGGGTCCCGGTAGGCACGGGGCCTCGCCCCTGCGGGAACCGGCGGCCGACAGCCGTCAGCCGCGGTCCGCCAGGGTCTCGGGGGTGACCTCGACCTCCGTCAGCTCGCCCTCGGGGACACCGGGGACCCGCAGCCGGAGGTAGTTCGTGGTGAGACCCGTCCCGTCGGTCTCGGCGAGCACGTGGGCACGCCTGCCGAGCTGGGAGCGGACGAATGCCGCCCGGGTCCGATCGCCGAGCCGGCGCAGCTCGCCGGCCCGCGCCTTGCGGACCGCTACCGGTACCTGCCCGGGCATGCTCGCTGCCGGCGTGCCCTCGCGCGCGGAGTACGGGAAGACGTGAAGCCGGGCGAAGCCGACCCCCTGCGCGAGCCGCAGGGTCTCGGCGTGCTCGCCGGGGGTCTCCCCGGGCAGTCCTGCGATCAGGTCCGCCGTGAGGGCCGCGTCGGGGCGCGTGCGCCGGGCCGCTTCCACCGCCGCGAGGACCTCCGGGACGCCGTGGCCGCGCTCCATCCGCGCCAGCACCGCCGGCGAGCCACTCTGCACGGACAGGTGCAGGTGGTCGCAGACCCGCGGGTCGGACCAGGCGTCGAAGAAGGCCGGCGTCAGGTACTGGGGGCCGAGCGAGGAGAGCCGGATGCGCGGGACGCCCGTCTCCCTGAGGAGCCGCTCGAGCAGTTCCGGCAGCCGCGTCCCGCCGGGCCGGCGCGTCGTCGCGCAGCCCCAGGCGCCCAGGTTCACGCCGGTGAGCACGACCTCGCTCACCCCGCGCGCCTCGGCCTCGGCGACCTGGCGCACCACCGCGGCCGCCGACAGGCTCACGTGCGGACCCCGCGCCACGCGGGTGATACAGAAGGCGCACCGCTCGTCGCAGCCGGTCTGCACCACCACGGGCAGGCGCGTGCGGGAGGTGAGCGGAAAGGGCAGGTCCTCGCCGCTCGCGCGGAAGTGGGCGAGGAGCTCCGCGTCGTCGGCGAAGACGAGCGCCTCCGGCATCGCCGCCCGCCAGCGCTCGGCGTCGACCCGGGCCGAGCAGCCCAGCACCACGAGCCCACGGTGGGCGCGGGCCACGCCGTGGGCCGCCTGCCGGGACTTGCGGTCCGACTCCCCGGTCACCGTGCAGGTGTTCACCAGCACCCACTCGGCCTCCTCCTCCGAGGCGGCCCGCTCGTGGCCGGCGCGGGCGAGCGCCCCCGCCAGCCGGGCGGAGTCCAGCTGGTTCAGCTTGCAGCCGAGCGTGCGGATGAAGAACTTCACGGCTGCACAGCATAGCCGCTCGGGAAGGACTCAGGCCCCGGGGTCGATGGAGTAGAGCAGCGCCTGCAGGAGAAGACCCACCTCGCGGGGGCTGCGGGCGTCCACTTCGAAGACCGGTGGGGGGCGGGTCCTTGCCCGGGGAGAGTGGCGCCTGAGGTGCGCGTGGTACTCGGCCACCCCGGGGCGCGCCAGATAGTCCGTGTGCGTCACCGCCACCCCCGCACCCGCACCGGCCGGGAGCTGCTCGAGGAAAGGGAGCCCCAGGCCCAGGTCCCGGAAGGGCTCCTCCGACCGGTTGTCCGCCAGGAACACCAGCCCGAGCACACCCCGGTCGACCGCCGCCGCCAGCGCCCGGGCCTGGCGCGGGAGCTCGATGCCGTAGAGGTGCAGCTGCCCCCCGGGCAGCAGGAGCAGCCGGCCGTAGCTCAGGACCTCCCCGGGCGGGGCCTGGGACCCGAAGGCGAAGCGGGCGTCCCGGGTGGCCAGGGGCCCGTCGCAGAGGGCGGCCATCGCCGAGCGCTTGCCGGCGCCCTCGGTCCCCACGAACAGCAGACGGTGGTGCAGCTGCAGCCCCCCCGTCGCCTGGCCGCCGGCCCGCTCCCCCGCCTCGGCGCCCAACCGCGCCAGCACCTGGCCGACCGACCGGGGGCGGTCCTCGGGGCGCAGCGCGGTCATCCAGTCCACCAGCTCCAGCAACTCCCGCGTGTAGCGCCCGCGGCCGATGACCCTGGCCGGGCGCATGGGCTCGCCACGCCCCTCGGCGAGCGCGCCCTGACGGACGCGGGCGTCGGTGGGCAGCCGCCCCGAGATGCAGCGGTAGAGGGTCGCCCCGAGGGCGTACAGGTCCGAGGCCGGCCCCACCGGCCCGCGGTGGCCGTACTGCTCGATCGGCGCGTAGCCATGGGTGAGGACGTTGGCCGAATCCCGGCTCGGCCCCAGCTCCACCTCCGCGGCCCCGAAGTCGAGCAGGCAGGGTGGGCCATCCTCGCGCAGCAGGATGTTGCTCGGCTTGATGTCCCGATGCAGGAAGCGCTTGCGGTGCACCTCCCGCAGGCCCTCGAGGACCGGCACGACGACCCGGCGCAGCCAGGCCTCGTCGGGGGGCGTCTCGGACCGCTGCAGCCAGTCCGCCAGGCTGGACCCCTCTTCGAAGTCCATGACCATGTAGGCGGTGCCGTTCCCGGTGAGGTAGCGCCAGACCCTCACGATGTTCGGGTGGCGGAACCGGGCGAGCACCTGCCCCTCACCGACGAAGCGGCTCTTCATCCAGTCGAAGACGGGGGCGTTCTCGGCGTTGCTGGCGACGACCGTCCCGTCCTCCCCGCGCCGCACGAGCTGGCGGGGGAAGAACTCCTTCAGCGCCACCGCCATCCCCAGGTGGGTGTCGGTGGCCCGATAGGTGATGCCGAAGGCACCGACACCGAGCACCTGTTCGATGCGGTACTCCTGGACCATCACGCCCGGGGCCAGCTGGGACACGGCGGCTCAGCGCCCCACCAGGCCGCGCAGGCGCGCCGAGACCACCCCGAGCAGCGGGCGGCTCGCCGCCGGGCCGGGCGCCTCCGGCTGGAAGAGCCGGTCCGAGGCCCGGCGGGCCTGGCCGGCAAGGCCGACCGCGTGCGCGGCCCCGTAGAACGCGAAGACGTGGCGCTGGGGAACGGCGAGGACCTCGACGGTGAAGGCGAGCGACACCGCCTGGGCCAGCCACAGGGACGCGACCCGGGCGGCCTGGGGCACCGCCGGGATACGCGTCAGGTTCGGCCATCGCGCCAGATAGACGCGGCCGTGCACGGCGGTGCCGGCGGGGAGCCGCCCCCGGTACGTCCACAGGGCCATCTGCCAGAGGAAGGCCTCGGCGCTCTCCCAGTGGGTGCGCTCCACGGGCGCTCCGCGGGCCCCCTCCGGGGGCGCGGGCTCGACCCGGGGCGGCTCGGGCAGGCGCTCGGCCTGGCAGAGCTCCCAGAGCGCCTGGCGGGGCAGGTCGGTGCCTACGGCCGCCCCCTCCTCCTCCACCCGCAGGGCGTGCTCGCCCAGGCGCAACACCCAGGCCCCGCCGCTGGCTGCCGCACGCGCGACGACCATCCGGCAGGCACCGAGGAAGCGCTCGTCGGTGTCCAGGAAGAGACCAGCGACGGCCCCCGGGTCGGCGAGGTCCACGTCCTCGGCATCGCCGCAGAGCTCCGTCGCGCTCGGCGTCTCGGCCCCGGTGGCGACGGAGTCCACGCGCTCGGTGAGCGGGTCCGGGCCCCGGCGCGCGAGGGCCACCGTGCTCTCCCAGGGCGTGTGCCACGCCGCGTGCGGGCCCTCGTCCCCCGCACGGGCCGGCGGGACCTGTCGGGCACGGGGGGCGGGGCGCCCGCGATTCGGGGAGACCGGGGTGGGCGCCGGGTGCGCTCCCTCCCCGTCCGTCAGGCTCGCCAGCTCGGCCAGCAGCAGGCTCGGCCCGACGGGCTTCAGCAGGAACCGGTGGTCCGGCGGCGCGGCACCGGGGTCCGCCCCCAGGAAAAGCACCGGGACGGCAGGGGCGCGCAGGTGGTAGGCCTGCCACGCGGCCCGCGCCCCCTCCGCGTCCAGGTCCACCAGCAGGACCTCCGCGGCCGGCGCCTCCACCAGGGTGCACGCGCCCTCGCCCGCCGCGTCGAAGAGTGCGGCGAAGCGCTCGCGCACCCGCTCCGGTGCGCCCAGGATACCGACGCGAAGCGGACTGTCCGGCGCCGGCGGAGACCCTGTCTGCGTATCCATCCCGGCTGCCATCGGCCCCGCGGGGAAAATCTTCAGACGGCGGCGCCGGCGCACCGGCGCACGGACAGGCCGAAAGGGTTGGCGGAGGGGGCGGCGGAGGCGGAGGCGGAGGTGGGCGTGCCCTACAGGTGCACGCTGAAGCGTGGGACCTTGTGGCCGTACATGAGAGCGCGGAACTGGCGGCCGGACATCTGCACCAGGCTCTGGTGGTCGCCCGCCTCGAGGAAGAGCTCCGGCAGCTCGAAGAGCGCCTCGTCGACGACGGTGCGCACCCCGTAGGCGGGCCCGAAGGGCGGCACGGCGCCCACCTCGCAGTCCGGGAAGAGGCTCGAGAGGTCCTCTTCGGTCACCAGACCCAGGTGCCGGCCGAGGCTCTCGTCGAGCCAGGCCAGCTGGATGTGGTGGGTGGCGGGAACGAGCGCCATCAGGTAGCCCTGCTCGTCGGCGAGCACCACGGCCTTGGCGAGGTAGTTGCCCCGCACCCGAGCCAGGTGGGCGGTCTCCCAGCTCGCGTGCGTGTGCGGGTGGGTGACCAGGTCGTACTCCACCCCCTTGACCCGCAGGTACTCTTCGACCGTTGCTGCGATTGCCATGAGCAAATCCTCGTCTGCGCCTTGCGCAGGGGCGTAGAGAGTATAGCTCCCGCCCCCGCGGCCCGGACGTTCGCCCCGGGGGCCGAGACGGGCCCCTGCGCGGACCCTGGCACCCATGTCCGCGCGGCTACGGAGAAGCCACCGGCAGCGAGGGGGGCGTCGGGGACTCGGGGGAAGGCGGGGACACAGGCGAGGGCGGAATCGCTGGCGGCGCCGGCAGCCCCGGGGGGGGCGTGCGCCCGGCACGGTCCTCGCGCCAGCGTTGGAAGTACGGCTGAGACAGGTAGTCCTTGCTCAGGACGAAGTCGAGGACGGAGGCCAGGCGGTGGAAGCGGACCACCGAGTCGACCCGGATGATCTCCCGGCCGCTCTCGTCGAAGAACAGCACGGTCGGGGGGTAGAACAGGCCCAGATCCTGTGCCCACTGACTGGCAGTCACCCTCCGACCGTCCGGGGTCACGATGGGCGTCCCGGACCGCATGTCGAGCTGGACCACCTCGAACTGCTCGAGCACCTGGCGGATCCTGGGGTCCCGGAGCTGCTCGGAGTGCAGGATGTCGCAGGCGTGGCACTGGGGCTGCTCGAAGAACACCGCGAGGGGACGCTCCGCCGGGAAGCGGGACCGGTCGAGCAGATAGGGAGGCCGTGCGAACAGGGGGTCGTCCACCAGGTCTTCGGGCTCGAACCGCAGGTTGGGCTCGGCGCGGGCCAGGTAGTCGCGAAAACCGATGCGTCCGTAGTGCCCGTCCGCGACGTATTGCAGCGCGGCCCCGAAGTCGTAGGGCGGGTAATAGCCCCGCAGGCGGAACACCTCCTCGCCCCGCTCGTCGTAGAAGATCAGGGTCGGCGTGAACTGGGCCTTCTCCCGCTCGGCGAACGTCTTGCTGGACAACCGCTCGCCCCGGGTGTCCACGACTTCCACGTCGCTCCAGATGTCGATGGGCACGACGTCGAAGTGCCGGCGCGTGTAGGCGACGATGTCCCCCTTGGCGAAGTTGACCTCCAGGAGGGCCTGGCAATAGGCGCAGTCGCGCTGCCCGAAGTAGACGACCAGCCTGCGGCCCTCGGCGGCCGCCTCCTGCACGTCCTCCCGCAGGTCGAGAAAGCTGTGTTTGAACCAGTCCGGGTACGCCATCTCGCGGGACCCCGGGCCGTCCTGGAAGGACGGGGTGTCAAACGGGTCGACTCCCGCCGGCCCCGCGGCAGCGAGGGGACCAGGGGCCAGGGAGATCGCCAGGACGGCGGGGATCAGGCGGGTCCAGAGGTGGGCAGACATGGCGCTGGACTCGAGGGGGCGAAAGGTGCCTGAGCGGTGCACTTCGCCTATGTTAGACACGGCGGGAGCGAAAAGCACCGAGGACCCCCACGGCGAGCAGGGTGAGCCCCGCGCCGAACACCACGGGCGCGTTGCCGAGCGCCGCGTAGGGCGTGGTCCCGGACCGCGGCGTGACCGAACCGCGCAGCACCACCGACTGGAACTGGGGCGCCCGCCCGGTGACGGCGCCGCGCCAGTCGATCATGGCCGAGATGCCGGTGTTGGTCGCCCGCACCAGGTCGCGGCCGGTCTCGATCGCCCGCATGCGCGCCTTCTGCTGGTGCTGGTGGGGTGCCACCGTGTCCCCGAACCAGGCGTCGTTGCTGAGATTCACGAGGAGGTCGGCGGCGGGCAGGGCGTCGATGACCTCCTCCCCGAAGGCGTCCTCGTAGCACACCGACACGCCCACCCGCAGGCCGTCCACCGCCAGCGGCGGCTGGCCCGGGGGACCCGCGCTGAAGTCGGACATCGGGGCGTTCAGAAGGTCCAGCACCCGCCCGAGCACCGGCGAGAACGGAACGTACTCCCCGAACGGGACCAGGTGGCGCTTGTGGTAGACGCCCAGCTCGGAGCCGAGCGCCATGACGCTGTTGAAGTAGCGCCCGCTCTCCACGTCCCGGAAGGGGACGCCAAGCAGCACGCCCGCCCCGTGCGCGCGCGCCTCGTCCGAGAGCTCGGCGAGGAAGCCCTGCACCCGGTGGGCGAAGGCGGGCACCGCCGTCTCCGGCCACACCACGAGGTCCGCGTCCCAGTGGGCGCGGGTGAGGGCCAGGTGGTGGGCCATGCTCGCGGCACGCTGCTCGTCGCGCCACTTGAGGTCCTGGGCGACGTTGCCCTGGACCACGGCGACGCTGCGCGCCGGGCCGCTCGGCCGGGTCCACTCCACGTGCCCCAGCCCCCAGCCGAGGCCCCACAGGGCTGCCAGGGCGGCGCCCGCCGCCACTCGCGCCGGGACCGGGACACCGCCCCGCGCGAGCGCGAGGAGCAGTCCCGCACTGAGTGCGACGGCCCAGCCGACCCCGTAGACGCCGAGCACGGGCGCGAGCCCGCCGAGCGGCGCCCCGACCTGGCTGTACCCCACCTGCAGCCAGGGGAACCCGGTGAAGAGCCAGCCCCGGACCCACTCCACCAGGACCCAGGCGGCCGGCAGCAGCGCCAGGGCCCGCCAGCGCCACGACAGCCCCCGCCCCAGGCGGGCCTGGAGATACCCCAGGGCGGCCGGGTAGAGGGCCATGAACGCCACGAAGGCGAGGGTGAGGGCGAGCGCCGCCGCCGGCGGCACGTCGCTGAAGGTGAAGCTCTCCCGCACCCAGGAGGTCCCGACGCCGAAGAGCCCCAGACCGAAGAGCCACCCGCGCCACGCGGCCAGCCCCGCGCCCTCGGAGGCGAGCCACAGGGCGAACAGGCCAGCCAGCAGGACGGGCGCCAGGGGGGAGAGCTCCCAGGGGGCAAAGGCGAGCGGCAGGGCTGCCCCCAGGGTGCCGGCGAGCAGGTCGAGGAGGCGCTCGCGCGCGCCGCGCTCAGGGCTTCGGCTCAGGGGTGCGGACCTTGACCAGGTGGACCCGCCGGCCGTCGGCGTTCAGGACCTCGAAGTCGAGGCCGCCCAGGGAGACCCGGTCGCCCCGCTCGGGCAGCCGGCCGAAGGCCTTGAGCAGCAGTCCGCCGACGGTGTCGAGCTCGGCGTCGCTGAACTCGGTCCCGAAGGCCTCGTTGAACTCCTCGATGGGGGTGAGGGCCTTGACGATGAACTCCCCGTCGCCGTGCCGACGGATGAAGCCCTCGTCCTCGCCGACGTCGTACTCGTCGTCGATCTCGCCCACGATCTGCTCGAGCACGTCCTCGATGGTCGCCAGGCCGGCGACCCCGCCGTACTCGTCCACCACGATCGCCATGTGGTTGCGGGTGCTGCGGAAGTCCCGCAGCAGGACGTTGAGCCGCTTGCTCTCCGGCACGAACACGGCGGGACGCAGCCACTCGCGGATGTTGAAGGGGCCGGGGCGCGGCCGGGCCAGCGGCGGCAGCAGGTCCTTGGCGAGCAGGATCCCCACCACCTCGTCGCGGCTCTCGCCGATGACCGGGAACCGGGAGTGCCCGGACTCGATCACCGCGCGGAGGATCTCCTCGAACGGCGCGTCACGCTCCACCACGACCATCTGGGCACGGGGCACCATGACGTCGCGGACCTGCATTTCGGAGACCTGGAAGGCGCCCTCGACCATCGCCAGCACGTCGGGGTCGAGGAGGTGGCGCTGCTCGGCGTCGCGCAGGAGCTCGATCAGCTCCTGCCGGTCCCGTGGCTCACCGAGCAGGGCGTGGCCCAGCCGCTCGAGCCAGCTGGGACCGCCGGTAGGTCGGTCTTCACTCATACGTTGTCCCTGTCGTTGTCCCTGTCCCCGTAGGGGTCGTCGATCCCCAGGCCCTGGAGCACCTCGACCTCGAGCCGCTCCATCGCCGCGGCCTCGGCCTCGCTCCCGTGGTCGTAGCCGACGAGGTGCAGGATACCGTGAACGACCAGATGCGCCCAATGGTCGCGCGGCGCCTTTCCCTGGACTCCGGCCTCCTCCTCCACCACCGGCGCACACAGGACGAGCTCGCCGAGCCAGGGCAGGTCCACGCCCGGGGGCGGATCGAAGGGGAAGGAGAGCACGTTGGTGGGGCCGTCCTTGCCCCGATAGCGGTGGTTGAGCGCCGCCCCCTCCTCCCGGTCCACCACTCGCACCCCCACCTCGGCCACGGCACGCCGCCCGGCGAGGGCCGCCCCGGCCCAGCGCCGGAAGCTCGCGGGCGCCGGCAGGCCCCGCCTCGGGACGGCGTACTGGACGCGGACCGCGACCGCGACGGCCCCGGGCTCGCTCACGGCCGCTCCCGGGGGCCGCTCCCCGTACCCGGGGTGACCCCCCCACCCCCCGTGCCAGCCCCCTCGCTCTCGCGCTCCGCCGCCGCGTAGGCGTCGAGGATGCGGGCGACCAGGGGGTGGCGCACCACGTCGCGGGAGTTGAAGAAGGTGAAGCTGATCCCCTCGACCCCGCGCAGGACCTCGGTGACGTGCCGCAGCCCCGAGCGCTGGCTGCGGGGGAGGTCCACCTGGGTGACGTCCCCCGTCACCACCGCGGTAGAGCCGAAGCCGATGCGGGTCAGGAACATCTTCATCTGTTCCACGGTGGTGTTCTGGGCCTCGTCCAGGATGACGAAGGCGTCGTTCAGGGTGCGACCCCGCATGAAGGCGAGCGGTGCGACCTCGATGACGCTGCGCTCGATGAGCCGGGCGACCCGCTCGAACCCGAGCATCTCGTAGAGGGCGTCGTAGAGCGGCCGCAGGTACGGGTCGACCTTCTGAGCCATGTCGCCCGGCAGGAAGCCGAGCCGCTCCCCTGCCTCCACCGCAGGCCGGACCAGGACCAGCCGGCGCACCCGCTCCGCGTCCAGGGCCTCGACGGCGGCGGCGACCGCCAGATAGGTCTTGCCGGTGCCCGCCGGCCCCACCCCGAAGTTCACGTCGTGGGTGCGGATGTTCTGCAGGTAGCGCGCCTGGTTGCCGCCCCGGGCCCGGATGGCCGCACCCCGCGTACGGATCTCGACCGGCGCCTCGGCCTCCCCGGCCAGCGCCGCGTCGATGCCCGCCTGCTGCAGGGCGAGGTGCACCTCGGCGGGGGTGAGCGGCTCGGCCGCGGTGCTGGCGCCGTAGAGGGCGGTGAGGACCTGCCCGGCCGCGCGCGCGGCCTGCGGCTCGCCGAGCAGCCGGAAGCGCTGACCCCGGCGCTCGATCTCGACCCCCAGACGGCGCTCGACCTGGCGCAGGTGCTCGTCGAACTGACCGCAGAGGCTCGCCAGGCGCCGGTTGTCGGCGGGCTCCAGGACCAGGTCGACGACGGAGGGCGGGCCCAAGACGGTCACACCCGCGCCGGGGCGCCGGAGGATCCCACCCGGCGGCCCCGCAGGCTGTTCGGCAGCGCCTCGGTGATGACCAGCGGGACGAACGCGCCCACCAGCGCTGGGTCACCGGCGAAGTTCACCACGCGGTTGTTCTCGGTGCGGCCCGCGAGCGTCGAGGGGTCCTTGCGCGAGGGGCCTTCCACCAGCACGACCTGCGTGGTGCCGACCATCGCCTCGGCGACGGCCCGCTCGGCGCGGGCCAGGCGCTCCTGGAGCGCCGCGAGCCGCTCGCGCTTGGTCTCCAGCGGGACGTCGTCGGGGAAGGCCGCGGCGGGAGTGCCCGGGCGCGGGCTGTAGACGAAGCTGAAGGAGTGGTCGAACCCCAGCGCGTCGACCAGGTCCAGCGTGGCCTGGAAGTCCTCTTCGGTCTCGCCCGGAAAACCGACGATGAAATCCGAGGACAGGCTGATACCGGGTCGCGCCTCGCGCAGGCGCTCGACGACCTCGTGGTAGTGGGAGACGCCGTGGCGACGCTTCATCCGCGCCAGGACCCGGTCTGAACCGCTCTGCACCGGCAGGTGCAGGTGCCCCACCAGGGCCGGCACCTCACGGAAGGCCTCCATCAGGGAGTCCGTCATCTCCGCGGGGTGGGAGGTGGTGAAGCGGATCCGCCCGATGCCCTCGAGCTCCGCCGCGCACCGGACGAGCAGGGCGAGGTCCGCCACCGTGCCGTCCTGGCTCGCCCCCCGGTAGGCGTTCACGTTCTGGCCGAGGAAGGTCACCTCGCGCACGCCCCCCGCGGCGAGCCCCGCCACCTCCGCCACCACGTCGTCGAGCGGGCGGCTCACCTCCTCGCCCCGGGTGTATGGCACCACGCAGTAGGTGCAGTACTTGCTGCACCCCTCCATCACCGTGACGTAGGCGCTCGGCCCCTGCACCCGTTGGGGGGGCAGGTGGTCGAACTTCTCGATCTCCGGGAAGGAGACGTCCACCACCGCCCGCCCGGAGCGCTCCACCTCGTCCAGCAGGCGGGGCAGCCGGTGCAGCGTCTGGGGCCCGTAGACGATGTCCACATAGGGGGCGCGCGCCCGGATCGCCGCGCCCTCCTGGCTCGCCACGCACCCTCCGACCCCGATCACGACCCCGGGCCGGCGGGCCTTCAGCGGGCGCCACTGGCCGAGCTGCGAGAACACCTTCTCCTGGGCCTTCTCCCGCACCGAGCAGGTGTTGACCAGCAAGACGTCGGCTTCTTCGGGGTCTTCGGTCAGGACGAGCCCCCTCGCCGCCGCGAGGAGGTCGGCAGTACGGGCGCTGTCGTGCTCGTTCATCTGACAGCCGAAGGTCTTGATGTACAGCTTGCGGGCCATGGGGAGATGCTATCAGGGATTCAGGTCGGGCAGCCCGCGCCGGGGCCGCCCCTGGCGCGCCCGCTCGGAGCTCGCGACGGCCCGCCGGAACCGGCGCCGGAACTCCCGCTTCCAGGCCCCCAGGTCCAGCGCGTGCCCCGCGTAGGTGGCGCGGTCGAGGTCCTGCAGCATGCGCGGGAGCGTGACGGTACCCTCTCGCTCTCCGCCCGAGCGCAGGCGCTCGCCGATCACCGGCAGCGGCGCGGTCGGCGCCATGTTGAGAGAGCGGCAGGCAAAGTGCTGCACCACCCGGCAGAGCCCCTCGGGGTGCTCCTCGCGCACCGCGCAACGCACGCACCACCACGCCTTCACGCGCAGCGGGGTCGCTGCCGCCACCCCGACCACCAGCCGCCGGGTGACCCGACGGGCACCGCCGAGCGCCCGGCCCAGGGGCTCGCCGATCACCATCGCCAGCCGCTCCCGCAAACCAGGACGACGGGGGGGCGGCCGCCGCGCAGGCCGCGCGGCAGGGGTCTGCGCCGGGGAGCGCAGGGCCGCAGGCGCCGGCGCGTCCGCCGCCGGGGCCGCCGGCCGCGGTGCCTCAGGCCCCCCGCGCCCCGGCCCGGTGCGCCCTGCCCCGGTGCGCCCTGCCCCGGTGCGCGCCGTGCCGACCCACCACCCCACCAGGAACGCCAACGAGAGCCCGGCTGCGACCGGTAGCGCGACCCGCACCCAGGCCAGGTCGGGCAGACGCTCCCGCACGAAGCGCCACGCCTGCGCGCCCGCCCCACCGGGGCCCGTGAGAGCGGAGTCCCCCACGCGGATCCGCTTCTCCTCGACCCTGGCGTGGGCCTCGGCGCTGGCCGTCAGGTCCCACCAGGCGACGTCCAGCGCAGGGAACGTCAGGTTGCCCTCCCGGGTCGGCACGATCGTGAAGGTCTCGGTCCGGCGCCCCAAGAGCTCGTCTCCCGCCCCCCCCCACGCCCACTCCAGCTGGGGCCGTTCCGGGTAGACCTTGAAGTCGCGTCCCTCGACCAGCGGGGCGACGCTCGGCAGCCGGGCACCCACGGCGCCGACGGCCTTCGACACGACCGTCAGCGTGAGAGGCTCACCGACCCCGGCCGTGTCGCCGTGACTCCACTGGGCCTCGACCTCGAGGAGGCGCAACGGGATCGGCGCATCGGGCGGCAGAGGCTGCACCGTCAGCCGCAGCGGGTGGGTCGCGAGACCGATGGACCGCGAGCCCCACGGCGAGGCAGCCATCCCCGGCATCCCCGAGGCGGGCCACACCGTCAGCCGGGCGGGACCCACCTCCAGCGTTCCGGCCGTGATGGGCGTGAGCGCGTAGCGGTACTCGTTGACCACGTAGGAACGGCCCTGCACCGTCCGGCTGGAGGCGGTGCCGCTTCCCAGCTCCTCCACGGCCGCCCCTGGGGGGGACGGCGGCGTCAGCTCCACGCTCTGCAGATTCATGGGGCTGAACACACGGACCGTGTAGACGACGGTCTCCTGCACCCGGGGGCTGTCCTGGCCGACGCTGGCCTCGGCCCACAGTCCCGCCTGTCCCCACGCCAGGGACGGCGCGAGCAGGGCCGCCACGAGCCACGGCCACACTTTCGGCAAACCCGGCCTACCCGTCCCCACCGTCATCGCGTGCACTCGACCTCGCTCCACCGGGTCTCACCAGGGCCTCGGCTCGACCAGGGCACCCCCGGTCCGTTCCTCGACCCGAGACTCCTCGACCTTGAACTGGTTGCGCAGGAGACGGCCCGGGTCCGCGTCGACCCGCTCGAGCCACTGCTGGACCACCCAATCGGGGACCGACGGTCCGGCTCCGGTCTTCCCCAGGGCCGGGTCGAATCCGGCCCCGGGCGGCGCGTCGCCGTCGGGGCGCGGCGCGCCCCCGCCCATCTGGTCCACCCGGTCCACGGCCCGGCTCGCGCCGTCGTCCCTGGGCCGGTCGCCACGCTCCTCCCCGCCCTTGCCGGGCAGCCCTTCCGGGGGCTTCCCCGAAGCGGCACCCTCGCGCTCTCCGGTCTCGGACCGGGGCTGGGGCTGGGGCTCCCCGGCCCGCGTCGGCGTGGAGTCTTCCCCCTCCTTCTCACCCGGGCCAGGCTGCGGCGGCTCGCGCTCGGCCGCTCCCGGAGACGGCTCTTCCCCGTTCTCCTGCGCCCCGACCTTCGCCGGGTCGGGCTCCGGGGGCGCTTCGGGAGGCCTGTCCTGCCCCGTCTCCTGTCCCGCCTCGTCCCGCTGCGTCCCGCCCTCCCGGCCTTCCCCTTCGCGCGGCTCGGCGCCGGCCTCGCCCTGCGACTCGGCGCTCCCCTCTCCCTCCGGGAACGATTCCTCGGGACCATCCTCGCCTTCGTCGGTCCCCCCGGTCCGAGCACCACCCTCCTGCCCGGCCTCCGGCTGGGACCCGGCCTGCCCCTGTTGCTGGGAGCCCCGTTGCTGCTCGGAGCCCTGCTGCCCTTCCTGCTGCTGGGAGCCTTGCTGCTGCTCGGAGCCTTGCTGCCCCTCCTGCTGCTGCGAGCCCTGTTGCTGCTCGGAGCCTTGCTGCCCTTCCTGCTGCTGGGAGCCCTGTTGCTGCTCGGAGCCCTGCTGCCCTTCCTGCTGCTGGGAACCCTGTTGCTGCTCGGAGCCCTGCTGGCCCTCCTGCTGCTCGGAGCCTTGCTGCTGCTCGGAGCCCTGCTGCCCTTCCTGCTGCTCGGAGCCTTGCTGCTGCTCGGAGCCCTGCTGCCCTTCCTGCTGCTGGGAGCCTTGCTGGCTCTCTTGCTGCTGGCTCTCTTGCTGCTGGCTCTCCGAAGACCGGGACTCCTGCCGCTCCTTGGGGGACCGGGCCTCCTGGGGCCGAGAGGGCTCGGGCTCGGGCTCGCGCGGCTTGCGGACCTGCGCCTCGCGCTCGGGCTCCTCTCCAGCCCGGGCCGCCTCCGCAAGCCCCTGCATGGCGAGGTTCAGGTTGTGTGCGGCGTCCTCGCGGCTCGGGTCCCGCCTGAGCACCTCCTCGTAGGCCTGCACGGCACCCCGGTAGTCCTCGAGATGGAAGCGGGCATTCCCGAGGTTGTACAGGGCATCGAGCCGTACCGCCTCGCGGTCCACGCGCTCGAAGACCTGGGCCGCCTCCGCGAATCGCCCGGCCCGGTAGAGGGCCACCCCGCGACGGTATTCGTCCCGGAAGAGGGCGGCCGCCGCATCGAACTCCCCCCGCGCGAAGAGGTCGCGGGCCTCGTCCTCCGGGCAGCCGAAGAGGTCCGCGGCGAGCGCCGCGGATGGCCAGCAAGGGGCGGCGCAGCCCGCGGCCAGCGCCAGGATCGTGCCCCAGACCGTGCAGCGCCTAGCGCCCATGGGCCTCCGGCGTCGTGTACGCCCGCACCCGCCGCCACGCCCACACGAGGAGCACCGCCATGCCGGCGAGGGGCAGGGGGTAGCGCTCCTCCCAGACCCGGTAGGTGTACTCCCGGCCCGAGCCCGAGTCCGCGGCCCGGGCGATCGCCCGCAACACGGCCCGGGTGTCGCCGTCCCGATAGTCGGCGCACCGGTAGGTCCCGCCGCCCGCCCGCGCCAGTGCCTCGAGCCTCGGCCCCTCCAGGCGCGAGCGCACCGGCGCGCCATCCGGCCCGCGGACCGGCTCGCCGGAGGCCCCCGGGACCGTGGCCCCCTCGGGGCTGCCCACGCCGAGCACGTGGAGCGTGATGCCCTTCGCCGCGAGCGCGGCGGCCCGGATCTCGAGCCCCTCTTCCACGAAGTCCCCGTCGGTGAGGAGCACCAGCGCGTGGCGCGTTCCCGGGGCCTGCCCGGCGAGCACGCGCTCGGCACGGTCGAGGGCCGCGGACGGGCGGCTCCCCTGCATGCGCACCAGGTCGGGGGAGAGCGACGGCAACAGGTGGCGGACGGTCTCGTAGTCCTCGGTGATGGGCGCGACCACCTGGGCCACCGAGGCGAACGCGACCAGCCCGACCCGCACGCCGGCCGCCCGGTCGAGCAGGTCCTCGACCTCCTGCCGGGCGCGGGAGAGACGGTTCGGCCTGACGTCCGCGGCCCGCATGGACGCCGACACGTCCAGCAGGACCAGGAGGCTGTCTCCCGGGCGCTCCACCCGGAGGTCCGTGTAGTCCCAGCGCGGGCCTGCCATCGCCAGGACACCGAGCACCCAGAGGGAGGACCAGAGGCCGAGGTGGCGGCGCGGCCGCTCCGTCTCCGGCGTGGCGCGCAGCAGGTGGGGCAGGAGGTGCGCGTCGGCGTAGCGGGCGAGCCTGGCCATGTCCCTGCCTTCCGCACGCCGCGTGGGCGGCACCAGGAGCAGCAGTGCGGGCACGAGCAGGCCGAGCAGCCAGAAGGGCTGGGCGAAGTGGAAGTCGCGCAGGAGGTCGAGGGCGTCGTGCATCGCGGCGCTCAGCCGAGCATTCGCCCGCCCCGGCGGGCCACCAGCCAGCCGAGCGCCAGCAACGCCCCGAGGGCCACCGCCAGCGGCCAGCGGTACAGGGGGCGGGGCAGCAGGGTCTGGCGGCTCTCGGCGCGGGTCTTCTCCAGCGCGTCGATCCGCCGGTAGATCGCCTCCAGGGCCTGGGTGTCCGTGGCCATGTAGAAGGCCCCACCCGTCACGGCGGCCATCTCGGCGAGCAACGCCTCGTCGATCTGCATGTCCTCCATCGTGATGCGGCCGCCCGGCCCGGGAAACGGCACCTTGCCCTTGCTGCCGACTCCGACCGCGTAGATCCGCACACCGTACTCGCGCGCCAGGCGGGCGGCTTCCATCGGGGGCAGACTCCCGGCCGTGTTCTCCCCGTCGGTCAGCAGGACCAGCACTCGCGAGCCCTCGGGCCGGTCGCGGAGCTTCTTGACCGCCAGCCCCACCGCGTCCCCGATGGCGGTGGCGTCTCCCGCCATGCGCGGGACGACCTCCTCCAGCATGGCGCGCACCGCGGCCCCGTCGACCGTGAGCGGTGCCTGCAGGTACGCCGCGTCGCCGAACACGATCAGGCCCACCCGGTCACCGTGCCGCTGCTCGATGAACCGTCCGACCACCCCCTTCACGACGGCCATCCGGTTCACCCGCCGGCCCTCGAGGGTGAAGTCGAGCGCCTCCATGGACCGGGAGGCGTCCACCGCGAGCATCAGGTCGTAGCCCGGACTCACCATCTCCTGGCGGGTCTCGAGCCACTGGGGTCGCATCAGCGCCGCCACGAGCCCGACCCAGGCGAGGGCGACGAGCGCGCTCTGCACACCGAAGGGCAGGTCCCAGCCCGGGGCGAAGCCGGTAAAGGACTCGGCGAGCCGCGGCGCCGACGGGTGCAGCAGCTCGGCGCCCCCCGCGGACGGCTCCACCGCCACCCCCCGGGGGGGCAGGAGCCGGCGGGCCACCCAGGGCAGCGGCAGGAGCAGCCCGAGCCAGGGCCATCCGAACTCAAACACGGCCGGTCGCCTGCGCCGCCGCCTGCTGGTCCACCACGTGGGGCACGGCGGCCTCCGCCCCGAGCGGGTGGTCTTCGCCCTGGGGCTCGGGCCCGAGCCAGGCCCGGGCGGCCCGGATGAGGGGCCGGAGCCGCTCGCCCGAGCCCTCGCCCCGGGGCGGGGCATAGGGCAGGTCGATCAACGGGCGGCCTTCCCGCCGCCAGGGGAAACCCGCCGGGTCGTGGCGCTCGAGCCACTCCAGCCAGGCATCGCCGACCCGCCCCGCGCAGGCCCGGCGCCCGAAGCGTGCGATGGCCATGCGCCGGAGCAGCTCCGAGAGCTCCGCCGCCATGGTCCGCGCGTCCGCCCAGCGCCGCCGCTGCTCGAGCTGCCGGAGCCGGATGCGCGCCTCCGCCTGCCAACTGCCGGGGACGCGGTTGCGCCACCAGCGCGTCACGAGGACCGCCAGCCCCAGCAGGACGAGGAGCACGGCGAGCGCCAGCCACCAGCCGGGCGCGGGCGGCCACCAGGGCAGTGAGTCCAGCCCCCGGATGTCGCGGAGGTCCTGCAGCAGGGGGCTCATGCCGCGGCGTAGCGTCCCACCCGGCGTCGGCGCCGGAGGCCATCGGCCAGCACCTGCTCCACGTCGTCCCCGGTGGAGACGGGGAGGACCGGGATACCGAGGCGGCGCCCTAGCGTGCGCAGCCCCTCCCGGCGGGTCTCCCAGCGCGCGCGGTACTGGCGCCGGCCCCGCTCGCCGTGGGTGTCCGCTTCGACGCGGGTGCCGTCGGGGGCCTGGAACACCGCCCGCCCGACGTTCGGCAGGTCCCGGTCGGCGGGGTCGTCCACCGGCACCAGCACCACGTCGTTGCGCTGGGCGAGGTGTCCGAGTGACAGGCCGAGGACCGCCGGGTCCCGGTTCAGGTCGCCGATCACGAAGAACAGGAAGCCGGTGGAGGCGACCCGCTCCAGCCGCCCCAGCGCCTCCAGGAGCGCGTCGCCCTCCACCCGCCCTCGCTCGCTGGTCGCGGTGAGTGCCCGCAGCATCGTCCAGAAGGAGGCGTGGGAACGGCCGGGCCGGAAATACCGGATCCCCGTCGCCGGGTCCCCGTAGAGCACCGCGCCAACCCGGTCCTGGCTGCTGGTGGCGGCCCAGCCGAGGAGCGCCGCGGCCCGCGCGGCCTGCACGCACTTGAAGGTCCCGCGGGTTCCGAAGTGCATGTGCGGACCGGCGTCGACGCAGAGCACCACCGAGCGCTCGCGCTCCTCGCGAAAGACCTTCAGGTGGGGAACGCCGGTGCGGGCAGTGACCCGCCAGTCCATGTTCCGGATCTCATCGCCTTCCCGGTACTCGCGGGTCTCCTCGTAGTCCATCCCCTGGCCCCGGAAGACGGAGGCATAGAGGCCGCTCAACGGGGAGCCCACGCGGTGGCGCGAGGCGAGACCGATGGCGTGCGCGCGGTGGCGCAGCTCGAAGAGGTCGTCCAGGTGGGGCCGCAGGCTCATGTCTGTCGCAGTATACGGCAGGGGGTTCAGGCCCGCGGTCGCCCCGCCTAGGGAACGGCCACGACCTCGAGCAGCCGGCGGATGAAGTCGTCGGTGGTGACGCCGTCGGCCTCGGCCTCGAAGGTCAGCAGCAGCCGGTGGCGCAGCACGTCGGGGGCGACCTTCTGGACGTGGTGGGGGGAGACGTACTCGTCGCCGTTCATCCAGGCCAGCGCCCGGGCACAGCGGGCGAGCGCGATGCTCGCCCGCGGGGAGGCGCCGTAGCGGCACCAGCGCTGCAGGTCCACGTCGTACGCGGCGGGGTTGCGGCTGGCCACCACCAGGTCGACGATGTAGCGGTAGATCTTGTCGTCGAGGTAGACCTCGGCGACCGCCGCGCGGGCCGCGAAGATCTCGGCCTGGCTGAGGACCCGCGATGGACGCGGCGGGTTGCGCCGCTGCTGCTCGCTGTCGAGCTTCAGGATGGCGAGCTCGTCCGTGCGGCTCGGGTAGCGCACCCAGACGTGCATGAGGAAGCGGTCGAGCTGGGCCTCGGGGAGGTGGTAGGTGCCCTCCTGCTCGATGGGGTTCTGGGTCGCCAGCACCATGAACAGCCGCGGCAGCGCGTAGGTGCGCTGGCCCACCGTGATCTGCCGCTCGCCCATCGCCTCGAGCAGGGCGGACTGCACCTTCGCCGGCGCCCGGTTCACCTCGTCGGCCAGCAGGATGTTGTGGAAGAGCGGGCCGGGGCTGAACTCGAACTCCCCGCGCTCCTGGCGGTAGATGTCGGTCCCGATCAGGTCCGAGGGCAGCAGGTCCGGGGTGAACTGGATGCGGTGGAAGTCCCCCTCCAGGGCCTCGGAGAGGGTCTTCACGGCCGTGGTCTTGGCCAGCCCCGGGACACCCTCCACCAGCATGTGGCCATCGCTCAGCAGGCAGACCAGCATGCTCTCGATCAGCTCCTGCTGGCCGATGATGCGGGACGCCAGGTGCTCGCGGACGGGACTCAGCACGGATGGTTGCATGGGGGGCCTCTTCGGGGTCGGGGACCGGTTCGCGGGGGACAGGGTCCGCAGCCGGCGCGAGGGTCCATAATACCAACCTCGCGCGGCATGGACGCAGCCCCCGGGTGGGTGCGGCTCGCGCGGGAGCGGGGGCGCCCCCCTGGCGTTTTCGCCGGAGCCCGGGGTCGTCGGGCTCGATCCAAGGTTCGGGAGGCTGCCGGTGGACGTACAGAGGCGAACCTGCTTCATCGTGTCGGACCACACCGGGATCAGCGCCGAGGCACTGGCCCGGGCGTTGCTCGCGCAGTTCGGGGACCTGGAGCTGCGCAAGGTCACCCTGCCCTTCGTGTACTCCCCCGAGCGGCTCGATGAGGTCCTGGCCGAGATCCGCCAGGCCCGGGAGCGCGACGGGGCACGGCCCCTGGTGTTCAGCACGCTCATCAACCCCGCGCTGCGCGAGCAGCTCGAAGGGGCCGACGCGCTCGTCATGGACTTCTTCGAGCCGTTCATCGGCCGCATCGAGTCCGAGCTCGCGCAGCGCTCCTCGCAACGGGTGGGCGGCGCGCACTCCTTCGTCGAGGGCCCTGCCTACCACCGCCGGATCGACGCGGTGCACTACGCGCTCAGCCCGACGACGGCCTGCACTGCGAGCACTACGACGTGGCCGAGATCATCCTGGTGGGTGTGTCCCGCTCCGGGAAGACGCCGACCTGCCTGTACCTGGCCCTGCAGTACGGCATCCACGCGGCGAACTACCCGGTGACGGAGGAGGACCTGGAGCGCGGCCGGCTCCCGGAGCCCCTGCGGCCCTACGTCTCGCGGCTCTTCGGGCTCACGATCGACCCCCACCGCCTGCACCAGATCCGTCAGGAGCGGCGGCCCGACAGCCGCTACGCCGCCCTGGACACCTGCCGGCGCGAGGTGAAGCAGGTGGAGGCCCTGTTCCAGCGCTACCGCATCCCGAGCGTCAACGCGAGCGCGACCTCCGTGGAGGAGATCGCGACCACCGTGATGCAGCGCAGCGGACTGCTGCGCCAGGCGCTCTGAAGGACGTGCGGCTAGGAGGCGGGCGGGGTGCCGGGGTAGGATCCCCCGAGAACCGCGTGCCCCGGGGTGCCCCGTGAAGCGAGCCCTCTTCTGGACCCTCTGTCTCCTTGCCGCCGGTCCGGCATCGGCGGAGACCCGTTACGTGACGGACGTGCTCGAGGTTCCCCTGCGGACCGGCACGACGCTGCAGAACAAGATCCTGAGGATGCTTCCGGCGGGGACCCCGGTGGAGGTGCTCGGGCCGGAGGAAGAGGGGCACATCCGCGTGCGCGGGAAGGGCGTCGAGGGGTGGGTCCTCACCCGCTTCCTCGTGGACCAGCCGAGCGCCCGTGAGCGCCTGGCGGCGGCCGAGGACGCGGCCGCCCGCCTGAAGGCCCAGTTGGACGAGCTCGACCAGGCGCTCAGGGACGCAAACGCCGAGACCCAGGACCTGCAGCGGGCGGGTGCGGCGATGCAGGCCCAGAACACCTCGCTGCGCCAGGAGTTCGAGGCGCTGCGCCGGGCGGCTGCCCGGCCGCTGGAGCTCACCCAGGAGAACGAGCGGCTGCGGGGGGAGGTCGAGACCCTGCGCGCCGACCGCGACTCCGCCGTGGCCCGGGCCGACGCCCTCGGCAACGCCGCCTACCGGAACTGGTTCGTCACGGGGGCCGGCGTGGCACTCGGGGGAGTGCTGCTCGGCCTGATCCTCCCGCGGCTGGCGGTGCGGCGCCGGCGCGGCAGCTGGGACCGTCTCTGAGCCCCCTCCCTGCGGCGGCCGCCCGGAGGGCCGGGACGCTACCAGGGACTCCCGCCGCTGCTCGTCGGGTCCGGGGGCAGGCTCGCCGCGGCCGTACCAAAGGTCTCGGCCTTCACCTCGTGGGAGAGTTGACCGGCGGCCTGGGACAGGGCCTCGGCACAGAGGCGGTTGATCCGTCCAGGGACCCCCATGCTGAGGAAGTAGAGCTCCATGTACGCCAGGGGCAGGAATGCCGGGTCGCCCTGCCAGCCCGCCACCCGCAACCGGTGCTCCACGTAGGCAATGGTCTCCTCGAGGTTGAACGGGTTCACCTGATAGGCGACCGTGATCGAGTGGCGCAGGGCAGCGCGTTCGGCGGTCCGCAGGACCTCACGGAAATCCACGTCGGCGAACAGCAGGGCGGGCAGCAGCCGGCGCGACCCCGTGCGCAGCCCGAGCAGGGCCTCGAGCTCGCCCAGCCCCGCGCCGGAGAGGTACTGCACGTCGTCCAGGACCAGACAGGGCCGCTTGCCCCCTTGGCGCAGTGTGGTCAGATGGCTCTTCAGGGCCGGCAGCACCTGGTCGCCGGACAGTTCGGTAAGAGGCGCGCCCAAACGCTCGCCGACGGCCGCGACCAGGCTCGCGAGCCCACGCGGCGGCACCGGGACCTGTGCCAGGACCAGGGCACGGGCGCGCAGCGAGCGCACCATGCGGCGTGCCAGGGTCGTCTTGCCCATGCCCTGGCCGCCCGTGATGATGACGTTGCCGTGGTCCTGGCTCAGCCCGAACCGGAGGTACGCCAGGGCCCGCTTGTGCGCGTGGCCGTCGAAGAAGAAGGCAGGGTCGGGTTCCGCCGCGAACGGCTCGCGGGCCAGGCCGAAGAAGTCCACACAGGGCGGTCGGGCTGGGTCGGGTTTCACGGTATCGAAGTGTACCGCCAGCGGGCCCACCGTGGCGCACCGCCCCCCGGTCCCCGGCCCACCCGGTGGCCGCGCTCGCGGCACCCGCCGGGTCCGGGCGCGCGCGAGCCCTCGTTCGCCCGGGGACGTCGGCCTTGATCCCCCTTCGCGACGAGAACCCCACGCAGATCGTGCCGGTGGTGACCTACGCCGTGCTCGGCCTCGCCGTGCTGGTCTTCCTGTGGCAGCTCTCGCTGCCCGAGCGCGGGCAGAAGCTCGCGGCCTACGCCTTCGGGATGGTCCCGGCGAGCCTGCTGGGCGAGGCGACGCTGCCGCCCGAGCTCGCCCTGGTGCCCCCGGTGGCCACCGTCTTCACGTCCATGTTCCTGCACGCCGGGTGGATGCACCTCCTCGGCAACCTCCTCTACCTCTGGATCTTCGGCAACAACGTGGAGGAGGCGATGGGCCATCTGCGTTTCGCCCTCTTCTACCTCCTGACCGGGACGATCGCCGCCCTCGCCCAGGCCCTGCCGGACCCCACCTCGACCATCCCCGTGGTGGGCGCGAGCGGGGCGATCTCCGGTGTGCTGGGCGCCTACCTCGTGCTCCACCCCCACGCCCGTGTCCTGGTGTGGCTACCGCTGGCGGGCCTCGCCCACCTCAGCGCCGGCATCGTCCTCGGACTCTGGTTCCTGATTCAGGTCCTGTCCTCCGTGCTCTCGGATGCCCGGGAGGGGGGCGTCGCCTTCCTGGCCCACATCGGCGGCTTCGTCGCGGGGATGGCCCTGGTTCACCTCTTCCGGCGCCGCAGCCGGACGGCCTAGGTCCTGCCCTTCACCACGATGGGCTCGAGGGAGTACTCCTTCAGCCGGCGTTTGGCCTCGTTGACCTTCGCCATGTCGCTGTAGGGGCCCACCCGGACCCGGTGGACCGTGCCCTTGCCATCGGCCGTGACGGTCTGGATGCTGGCGTCGAGGCCCATCAGGGAGAGGTTCGCCTTCAGGCGGTCGGCCTCCTCGTAGGAGCGGAAGGACGCCACCTGCAGGATGTAGGTCTCGCCGGTCGTCTTCGCCGGGGGCGTCTCGGTCCCCCTGGCGCCGGGCTCGTGGACCGGCACCTCCATCTCCGGCAGCATGGTGTAGAACTCGAAGCGGGGCTTCGGCGCGGGGGCCGGCGCCGCGGGTTTCTGCGCCGTTAGGGGGGACTCCGGCGCCTTCTTCCCCGACTCCGCCACCGGCGTGTGCACCGGGGCCGGCGCCTTCGCCGCAGGGGACACCGGCCGGTCGCCGCTCAGATGGACCCAGGCAGCCACCGCGAGACCCACGCAGAGCCCGGCGAGCCCCCACGCCCAGCCCGGAACCCCTCGGCGCGGCGCCTTCCGCTGCCCCCGGTCCCTGCCCCGGTCCCGCCCCCGGGCCGTCGACCGGTAGTCCTTGTAGTCGCGGGGCATCGCCTACATCGCCTCGGGAGCCGAGACCCCGAGCAGCCGGAGCCCGTTGGCGAGCACCTGCTGGACCGCCAGCACCAGGGCCAACCGAGCGTCCCGCAGGTCCCCGTCCTCCACGAGGAACTGGTGCGTGGTGTAGTAGACGTGGAAGTCGTTCGCGACCTCGCGCAGGAAGTGCACGAGCTGATGGGGCTCGTGGGCCAGGGCCGCCGACTCCACCATCTCGGGGTAGCGGGCGACCCCCGCGAGCAGGGCCTGCTCCTGGGGCTCCGTCAGACGGCCGAGCGCCGCCAGGCCCCGCTCGGGGTAACGCTCGAGCCCGCGCTCCGCGAGCTGGCGGAGCACGCTCGCGACACGCGCGTGGGCGTACTGCACGTAGTACACGGGGTTGTCCGAGGACCGCGACTTCGCGAGGTCGAGATCGAAGTCCAGGTGCTGCTCGCTCTTGCGCATCACGTAGAAGAAACGCGCGGCGTCGCGGCCCACCTCCTTGCGCAGCTGGCGCAGGGTCACGAACTCGCCCGAGCGAGTGGACATCTGCACCTTCTCTCCACCCCGGTAGAGGGTGGCAAACTGCACGAGCCTCACGTCCAGCCTCTCGGGGTCGTCGCCCAGGGCCTGGAGCGCGGCCTTCACCCGGGGGATGTAGCCGTGGTGGTCCGCACCCCAGACGTCGATCACCCGGTCGAAGCCCCGCTCGAGCTTGTCCATGTGGTAGGCGATGTCCGACGCGAAGTACGTCGTCTGCCCGTTCTCGCGCACCACCACCCGGTCCTTCTCGTCGCCGAAGGCGCTCGAGCGGAACCAGAGCGCCCCGTCCCGTTCGTAGAGCTGTCCCGCGTCCCGCAGGCGCTCGATGGCCCGCTGCACCGCCCCGCGCTCGGAGAGGGAGCGCTCGGAGAACCACTCGTCGTAGACGACCCCGAACTCCCGCAGGTCGTCCCGGATGTCCTCCAGGATGGTGTTCAGCCCGAGCTCGAAGACGAAACGGTAGCGGTTATCGCCGAGGAGCTCGCGCGCCCGGGCGATCACGGCGTCGATGTAGCGCTCCTTGTCGCCGCCGGCCGGCTCGTCGGGCGGCAGCCCCTCGAGGACCCGTGCCACGGGCACGTGGTAGGCGTCACCGTGCTCGCGGTGCAGCGTGGCCGCGATGTCCCAGACGTAGTCCCCGCGGTAGGCGTTGGCCGGAAAGACGACGGCCTCGCCACAGAGCTCCAGGTAACGCAGCCACACGCTCGCCGCCAGGATGTCCATCTGGCGGCCCGCGTCGTTCACGTAGTACTCCCGGTGCACGGCGAAGCCCACCGCTTCGAGCAGGTCCGCCACCGCCGCGCCGTAGGCCGCGCCGCGGCCGTGACCCACGTGCAGGGGCCCGGTCGGATTGGCGGAGACGAATTCCACCTGCACCCGGCGCCCGCGCCCGAGGTCGCTGCGGCCGTAGGCGGCGCCCGCCGCCAGCACCGCGCCCACCACGTGCAGCAGCGCGTCCGGCGCCAGGAAGAAGTTGATGAAACCCGCGCCGGCGACCTCCACCCGGCTCACCCGGGGGTCGGGCGCGAGACGCCCCGCGATGGCCTCCGCGATCTCGCGCGGCCGGCGGCCGGCCACCCGGGCGAGACCGAGCGCCACGCTGCAGGCCCAGTCCCCGTGCCGGGGATCGCGGGCCCGTTCCACCTGGACCGGGGGGAGCGGCTCGGCCGGCAGGGTCCCGTCCCGTTGCAGCGCCGCGAGGGCCGCCTCCACCATCCGTTGCAGGTCGTGCTTCACCGATTCACCGTCCAGTATTCAGAGAATCAAGGGATTCTACTTGCCCGCCCCCCCGCGGGGAACGCTCACGCCATCTCCTGCGGGTCCACGTCGAGGGACCAGCGCACCCCGTGGCCCGGGCGCAACTGTTCCACCGCGGGCAGCCAGCCGTCGAGCACGCGGTGCAGGGCCGGCCGGCCGGCGGCCAGGAGCAGGAGCTGGGCGCGGTGGCGCCCCGCCCGGCGCTCCATGGGCGAGGGCGCCGGACCCATGGCCTGGACCCCCGCCGCCTCGGGGCCGGTCGGCAGCAGGGCCCGGGCCTCGTCGAGGAAGCCCAGGGCAGCCGCCGCGTCGGCCGCCTCCGCCCGCAGGAGCGCCGCGGGGGCGAAGGGGGGCAGGCCGGCCTCGCGCCGCTCCTCCAGGGCCCGCGCGGCGAAGGCCTCGTACCCTTCCTCCAGGAGCGAGCGCAGAAGGGGATGCTCCGGGTGGTGGGTCTGGATCAGCACCTCGCCGGGGCGCTCACCGCGACCGGCCCGGCCGGCCACCTGGAGGATGCGCTGCGCCAGGTGCTCACCGGCCCGGAAGTCCGCGCTGAACAACCCCCCGTCGGCATCGATCACACCGACCAGCGTGACGTTGGGGAAGTGGTGCCCCTTCGCAAGCATCTGGGTGCCGATGAGGACGTCGGCCTCGCCGGCAGACACCCGGCGCAGGGCGGACTCGAGGGCGCCCTTGCGCCGGACGGTGTCCCGGTCGATGCGGGCCAGCCGCGCGTCGGGGAACGCCTCGCCGAGTGCCGTCTCGACCCGCTCGGTGCCCGCCCCGACCGGCCGCAGGTCTTCCGAGTGGCACGCCGGGCAGAGCGTGGGCACCGGGGTCTCGGCGCCGCAGTGGTGGCAGCGCAGCAGGCCCGCCCGTCGGTGCAGCGTCATGCGCGCGTCGCAGCGCGTGCAGGCGGCCACCCACCCGCAGTCGTGACAGAGCAGCGCCGGCGCGTAACCCCTGCGGTTCAGGAACAGCAGGACCTGCTCGCCGCGGGCGAGCCGGCTGGCGACCGCGGCGAGCAGAGGCTCCGAGAGCCCGTGGCGCACGCGCCGGCGCCTCAGGTCCACGACGGCGAGGGCCGCCTCGCCCGCGCCCGCCGCCCGCTCGGGCAGCACGAGGCGCGTGTATCGGCCGCTCCGGGCGTTGTGCAGACTCTCGAGCGAGGGCGTCGCCGACCCCAGCAGGACCGGCACCCCCTCGCGCTGGCCCCGCACCACCGCCACGTCCCGCGCCGAGTAGCGGAAGCCTTCCTGTTGCTTGTAGGAGAGGTCGTGCTCCTCGTCCACGATGACGACGCCCAACCGGGGCAGGGGCACGAACACCGCCGAGCGCGTGCCCACGACCACCGGTACCTCGCCCGCGCGCGCCTGCAGCCAGGTGCGCAGCCGCTCGCCCCCGGTCAGGCCGGAGTGCAGCACGGCGACGGGCGCCGGCAGGCGGCGCCGGAAGCGCTCCAAGGTCTGGGGCGTGAGGGCGATCTCGGGGACGAGCACCAGGGCCTGCCGCCCGGCCTGGACCACCTCCTCGATGACCCGGAGATAGACCTCGGTCTTGCCGCTGCCGGTCACCCCCTGGAGCAGGAAGGTCCGGAAGGAGCCGAGGGCGCCGGTCACCGCCGCCACCGCCTGCTCCTGCGCGGGGTACAGCACGGGCCTGTCCGCGCCGACCGCCGTGGGCGCGGGGCCGGGGCCGTAGCCGGGGGCGAGGGTTGTGGGCGAGGCCCCACGCCGGCCGCGCGCCGCCTTCGCCTGCGCCGGGCGCCCTGCCCGCAGCTCGGGCGGCAGGGACTGGAAGACCACCTCGCCAATGGGGTGGTGATAGTACTCGGCCGCCCATTCGAGCAGGCCCAGGGCCGAGGCGGGCAGGAGCGGGGCCTCGTCGATCACCGCCTCCACGGGGCGCAACCGCTCCGGGGCCACCGCGCTCGCGGCCACCGGGCCGAGACAGAGGGCCACGCGGGTGCGTGGCCCGAACGGGACGCGCACCCGCGTGCCCCGCGCGGGCGGCGCGCCGTCCCCTTCCCAGAGGTAATCGAAGGCCCCCCGGACCGGCGCGGGAACCGCGACGCGAAGCACCGGCCGCGCGCTCACCCGGGTGCCGCGAGCAGGCGCTCGACGTCAGCCAGGGACGCCCGGCGCATGGGGCGGCCGTCGACCGGGGAGAGCGGTGCCTGGCGCATCGCACAGCGGTCGAACACGGTCAGTGCCACGGGAACGCCGCCCGCGAGGAAACGGTATTCGGGCTGGTTGACGTAGACCTCCGCCGCGACCCGCAGGCGCCGGTCACCCAGCGCCGCCGGGACGCCGCGCTCGCGCAGGAAATGGCCCACCTCCTCCACCGAGTCCGCGAAGAGGTGGAGGTTCACCTCGCTGAAGGCGTCCGCGGTGCCCTCGAGCACCGGCCCCACGAGCCGCGGCGCGAAGTCACCGAGGAACCGCAGCGCTTCGAGCGCGGCCGCGCGCAGGCGCTGCAGCTCCCCGGCCTGGCGCTCGCCCCGGAACAACCGCTGGTAGGCCGCGAGCGCCTCCTCCACCTCGAGATTGCTGGGCAGGTGCCGGGCGTCGGAGACCCCGAGCTGCTCCGCGGCCTTGCGCTTGGCCTGCAGGAAATTGCGGCCGCCACTCGCCACCAGCCACCTCGCCGCCTCCTGGGCGATGCGCTGGCGTAGCTGCTGGGCGCGGGAGGCCTGGCGAGTCATCGGAGGTGCCACGGGGTTGGCGGAGCGGCCCAGTATAGGGGGCCGGCCCGCTAAAGGAACGTGGCGACGGGCCGCGATCGGATAGACGGGGAAGGACGCTGGTTTGTATCGGGTGCAGGCATAGTTGTC